>CAJOIN010000004.1:0-1001 GCA_905234515.1 uncultured Selenomonas sp. | reverse complement strand
TTCACGGCTCTGGCCATCATCAAGTATTACGAGCTGCGCAATGACCGTGTGCTGGTGCTGGCGCCCAAGAAACTGCGGGAAAACTGGACGATATACACCCAGAATGACAAGCGGAATATCTTCGCAGCTGACAGGTTCAATTATGACGTGCTGAACCATACAGATTTAAGCCGTTATAAAGGCTTTTCCGGGGAAATCAACCTGTCAACGCTGAATTGGGAGAACTACGACCTCATTGTCATAGACGAAAGCCATAACTTCCGCAACAATGTGCCCCACAAAGACCGCAAGACCCGCTATGAGCGGCTGATGGAAGATATCATCAAGGCCGGTGTCAAGACCAAGGTGCTGATGCTGTCGGCAACGCCGGTGAACAACCGCATGAATGATATCAAAAATCAGATTGCCTTCATCACAGAGGGAAAGAATGATGCCTTGAAGCCCGCAGGGATTCCCAATATAGAAACAACTTTGCGGAAAGCGCAAATGGTCTTCAACCGCTGGTCGGAACTGCCGGAACGGGAACGCACTACCAAGGTTTTTGTAGAAATGATGGATCTGGAGTATTTCAAGCTGCTCGATACCCTGACTATTGCCCGTTCCCGCAAGCATATCGAAAAATATTACAATGTAGCGGAAATAGGGAGATTCCCCACACGCTTGAAGCCGATTAACGAGTGCCCGGAAATTGATACCTTGGGTGAGTTTCCGCCTATAGGCGAAGTCAATAAGATGATTAACCGCCTGACCCTGGGCCTGTCCCTCTCGGCCTCGCTGCTCGCGGGGATCATACTGTTGTAGGAGACGATATGGACGTCGATTTGATATTCAAGATCGCGGCGGTGGGCATCCTCGTTGCCGTGCTGAACATCCTGCTCCAACGCTCGGGCCGGGAGGAGCAGGCTCTGATGACCACCATCGCCGCGCTGGTGGTGGTGCTGATGGTAGTGGTGCAGAAGATCAGCGAGCTGTTCCACATGATTAAGGCGCTGTTCGGGTTA
>CAJOIN010000003.1:5887-35909 GCA_905234515.1 uncultured Selenomonas sp. | reverse complement strand
ATCCCCTGAGCATGGCCCTGCGGCAGACAGCCCGTGGCACAGCCGGGGTTGAGCTTCAGGCAGGGGCGGGCAGCGATGAAAGTGCATCGCTGTTTGCAGTCAGGAATATATCAGCTGAGTCTGCTGCCTGGCAGACGGCGCAGCAGGCTGATTTGTCAGCTGTGGTATCAGAATCTGTGAAGAAGACAGATAATTGGCAGAACTTGCTTGGTGAAGATACAGTCCTTGAGGTTGAAAGCCAGCCGGAGCCCTTGAGGGCTCTCCATGTTCAGGGAGAAAGCGGCCAGCAGTCAGGTCAAGAGCAGGAAACTGAACAGCATAGCAGGAATCCTGCCGCCCAGGTAGAAATCCTGAAGGGGAGCCAAGCTGAGGAAGCAGGTGCCGGGCAGGTTTCGCCTTTGGGTCATCAGGCTGCCACTGTCAGCCCCCAGGGGTTCCAGGAGCAGCTTCAGGCCGTTTCTTCCGCGGAGGTGGTTGAACAGCCTGCAGAGCCCCAGACGGACTTTGAAGTGCCAAGGCAGATTGTTGAGCAGGCCCGCCTGATTCGCAATGGGGAAGAAACTGAGATGGTAATACATCTGAAGCCTGAGCACTTAGGGGATTTGACTCTCAAAGTCTCCGTGTCCCAGAATGGTTCGGTTACAGCTTCTTTCCACAGTGACAATGCCCAGGTGCGCACCATCATAGAGAATTCCCTGGTGCAGCTCCGCCAGGAACTTAACGACCAGGGTATCAAGGTGGACAATGTGGAAGTCTTTGCCGGGCTGCCGGATGGGCAGCTGCCACAGGGACAGGGACAGCAGGCTTGGCAGCAAAACTCGAAGGGTAGTTTCGCAGATAGCAAAAATGCCGATGATTTTGTTGATGAGGCAGATGAACTGGCAGCGGCAGCCTTGGCTCAGTCTGAAGGCCAGGCCATTGACGAAGGCGTGGATTACCGCGTATAAGAGAAGGGGGATAATATGTCGGACTCTACTTCGCTCAATACTATTACGGTGGACGGCATTACATATAATGCCCAAAAATATTCAGATGCCGCGGCATCTCAGAAGGTGACGGATAATTCTGCTTTGGGCAAGGATGCCTTTCTCCAGCTGCTGGTGACCCAGATGCAGTATCAGGATCCCTTGGATCCTCAGGACAACGGTGAGTATCTGGCCCAGCTGGCCCAGTTCTCCGCTTTGGAGCAGATGACCAATGTGGCAGAGGGACTTTCTGATGTGTCCACCTTGGTCAGCAACATCGATACATCTGTGCTGGTGGGGCAGCTCAGTCATATGATTGGCCAGAGCCTCCAGTGGAACGAGTCCAGCAGATATACGGATGAGGATGGCAATGTAAAGGTTAATACCACCACGCATGAGGGCAAAGTCACAGGAGTGAGCATCTCTGATGGCCAGCCTACCATCATTGCCGATGAAAACGGCAAGACATATCAGGTGAGCATCAGTGACATAACCCGTATTGGTGCAGGGAGCAGCGGCTCCTGAGAATATTTTTTAGTAGAAACGGCAGCTGTCGTGCCCTTGTGGCGCGTGGCTGCCTTATTTTTTTACTTTAGGTGAGAAATTCATGGGGAAAAAAAGGAGAATCGTATACTTATGACGAAGAGTACACCAAGAAGTTTTTTAGGGAAAAGATGGTGGGAGGTGCGCAGAGGCGCTTCCCAGGGCAGGGGGTATGTGTCGTGATTAAACTTACAAGATTTAATTCCCAAACAAATAAAAAAGGAGAATTTGTACTCAATGCCGAAATAATAGAGACTGTAGAGGAAACCCCTGACACAGTCATTACCTTGCTGAATGGCAAGAAGCTGATTGTGGAAGAGCCCATGGATGAGATTGTGCGACGTGTGATGAAATACCGCAAGGCACTGAAATTCTAAGGATAATTTCAGTTGCATGCAGATGGAGGGAATTATAAATGGCTGACGAAGAAAAAGAACAGGAAGGCGCGCCCGAGGAAAAAAAGAAATCCCCGATTATACTGGTGGTAGTGCTTGTGTTGGTGGGCTTGCTGCTGGCAGGTGGCATCTCTTTCTTTGTGACCACTAAGATGATGTCAAATCCTCAAAACGAGTCAGTCAGCGAGCATCATGACCCAGGCGTATTTATCAAGCTGGGGGATGCTAAAGAGGGAATTTTGGTAAATGTGGGTGGCCAGAAGGCCGGCAAGTTCCTGAAGACCAGCATCGTGCTGGAGATGAACCCAGGCAAAAAGGACAATATGGTTGAGGGTGTGCTGAAGCCTGAGGCAGAGACCAAGATTCTTGATACTACCATGCAGCTTTTGCGCTCAGCTAAGCTGGATGAGTTTGATGCTACCAAGCAGGATGAACTCAAGAAAAAGCTTAAGGATGAGCTGAATGAAAGATTGGGCCAGGGTTCTGTGTATGATGTCTATATTACGAGCTTCCTGCTCCAGTGATGTGATTTAAAAGCAGGAAGGAGGGCGAAGATTGGCAGAAGATGTACTGTCCCAATCCGAGATAGATAAACTGTTGTCTGCTTTGTCGGACGGCACAGTATCTGCGGAAGAGGTCAAAGCAGACGAAGAACAAAGAAAAGTCAAATCATACGATTTCAAACGCCCGGACAAGTTTTCCAAGGATCAGATAAGAACCTTGTTCATGCTGCATGAGAGCTTTTCAAGGCTTTTGAATACGTACCTTTCCACACACCTTCGCACCGTTGTCAATGTGGAAGTGGCTTCTGTGGAGCAGCTGACCTATCAGGAGTTTGTCCAGTCTCTGGCCAATCCTTCGGTCATCAGCATTCTGGCGGTGCCGCCCCTTAAAGGCAATATCATCATGGAAGTCAACACCGAGATTGCCTTTGCCTTCATTGACCGTGTGTTTGGCGGGGAGGGCAAGAGCGGCGTGAAGACACGCGTCCTTACCGAGATAGAAGAGGCGGTGATGAGGCGTTTTGTGGATAAGGCCACCGGCCATCTGAAAGAGGCTTGGGCCAATGTGGTGGAGTTTTATCCAAGTCTGGAAGCCACTGAGTCAAATCCCCAATTCACCCAGATAGTTCCTCCCAGCGATATGGTGGTTATCATCACCATCCAAATGAAGGTGGGGGAAGTAGAGGGTATGATGAATATTTGTATCCCCTATCTGGTGCTGGAGCCTGTTATGTCCAAGCTCACCACTACCTTCTGGGTGGCAGCTTCGGTTTCCAGGGATGATGATCCGGAGCAGGTGAAAATACTCCAGAGAAAGATTGAACGGACCAAGGTTCCGTTCCTGGTGGAGATGGGAGATATAAACATCACCATAAATGAATTCCTTACTTTGGGGTTTGGAGATGTGCTGCAGCTTGACACCAAGGTGGATGATGAGCTGAAGTGCAGGATAGGCCGCAAGGCAAAGTTCTTCTGCCGCCCGGGAACTTCAGGAAAAAAAATGGCGGTGCAGATTACCAGGATACTCAATGAAGATGAAATCCTGAACGAAGGAGATGAAGAAGCCAATGAGTGACGATATGATCTCGCAAGAAGAAATAGATGCCCTCTTGAACGGCGGTCTGCCGTCCGGGGGAGGCGATGATGCACCAGCGGGAGAATCGGCTCCAGCAGCTGAAGGCGATGCGCCAGCAGCAGGTGGCGCTGCGTCGGATGATTCATCTCAGTTCGCGGATGTACTTTCGGATATTGAGAAGGATGCGCTGGGGGAGATAGGCAATATCTCCATGGGCAGTGCTGCGACGACGCTTTCGGTGCTTTTGGGACATAAGGTGAACATCACTACGCCTACGGTCTCGGTTTCCACCATGAGCCTCATCAAGGAGCATTATCCCATGCCTTACCTCATAGTGGAGGTAGGCTATACTATAGGCATTGATGGCAACAACGTCCTGGCTATTCAGGCTCAGGATGCTGCTATTATCGCTGACCTTATGATGGGAGGGGATGGAACCAACCCGGATACAAATATTGGCGAAATACAGATGAGTGCTGTGGGCGAGTCCATGAACCAGATGATGGGCACGGTGGCCACCTCACTTTCGTCTATGTTCAACAAGAAGATAGATATTTCGCCTCCCAAGGTCAATCTTATAGACTTGGGGGCGGAGGACAAGGTCACTGAAATCATCGGTAATGATGACCCCATTGTACGCATCTCTTTCCGTATGGAAGTGGATGGACTCATAGACAGCGAGATTATGCAAATCCTGCCTGTCCATGTGGCTAAGGAAATGGTGGAGTCTCTGATGAATGGTGAGGCTAATGTGGAGCCAGAGCCGGCACCGGCTCCGGCAGCACCTGCGCCAGCTCCTGCAGCGGCACCGCCTCCGGCAGCAGCTCCTCCACCCATGCAGCAGGCACCTGCCGCAGCGGCACCTCCCCCCATGGCACCGCCAGGAGGCGGCTATGGCTATGGCTATGGGGCGCCTATGATGTCGCAGCAGCAGATGGCGGCAAGCGTGCCGGTACAGCCGGCGGCCTTCACACCCCTAAGCATGGCGCCTGTGCAGGTGAACGATGCCAACATTGGCCTGATTTTGGACGTACCCCTGAAGGTAACTGTGGAGTTGGGGCGCACCCACAAGTCGGTAAAGGAAGTGCTGGAGCTTACCAATGGTTCCATTGTGGAGCTTGACAAGCTGGCAGGGGAGCCGGTGGACATCCAGGTAAATGGCAAATTCCTGGCCAAAGGCGAGGTAGTAGTCATTGACGAAAACTTTGGTGTCCGCATCACAGAGATAGCAAGTCCGGCAGAGAGGGCTGCCAAGCTGCAGTAAGGTCCTCTGAAAAGGCAGTACTGCTGGGGCAGACCTTGTCTAAACCCGGACTTTCCTATATAATTAAACTAGCTTTGAAGTATCATCGAGTTTCTTTTAAGGTGAGGAGAGATGAAACATGGCAGTAAGAGTATTGGTCGTTGATGACGCAGCATTCATGAGAATGATGGTCAAGGACATTTTGTCTAAGAATGGCTATGAGGTCGTCGGCGAGGCCGAGAACGGCATGAAAGCCTTGGAGAAATACCAGGAGCTCAAGCCGGATCTTGTTACCATGGACATCACGATGCCGGAGATGGATGGCATCAGCGCTGTCAAGGAAATTAAGAAGGTAGATCCAAACGCGAAGATTGTTATGTGCAGTGCTATGGGACAGCAGGCCATGGTTATCGAGGCCATTCAGGCCGGTGCACGTGACTTCATCGTCAAGCCTTTCCAGGCTGACCGTGTTTTGGAGGCTGTCCGCAAAGCAGTGGGCTGATGGGCAAGAGATATTATATGCTGGCGTGTCTGGTGGGGCTTGTATTCATGGCGATTGCAGAGCCGGCTCTGGCAGCTGAGGAGGCTGCCGGAGGGTATCTGTCCGGCTATGATACCAATGTCCCCCAGCCGACAGCAATGTCTTGGTGGTCTACCGCTGCTTATCTGGCCAGCCTCTTTGTTATTTTTGCCTTTGTGGTGGGGATGGCATATCTGGCAGCAAGATTTTTAGGCGGACATTTCGCCAAGCCTATGTCAGGCACTGCCGGTCGTATTGTGAGCCACCTTCCCCTGGGCCCCAACAGGTCGGTCTGCATAGTGGAGATGGCGGGCCACTTTCTCCTTTTGGGGGTAACTGAGCATGAGATTACCCTGCTAAGGGAGATTACAGACCTGGAAGAAATAGAGAAGCTTCGTCAGATGGGGGCTGATTCTGCCCTGAACGGGGATATGTTCTCTCAGCAGCTGGGTTCCCTTTCGGGACTGGCACAAAAGATACCGCCTTTTCTTCGTAAATGATGCACTCTAGATGATGTAGGGCTGGGGGTGGGAGGTTTGAGACATCTGAAGGCCGGATGGCTGCTGGGGCTTTGCCTTTGCTTTGGCGTTGCTGGCCATGCTTTGGCGGCACCGCTTCCCACGGTGAACGTGGGAGTGGGAAGCTCCAACAATCCTCAGGATGTGGCCGTTACCCTGCAGGTTATGGCGGTGCTTACCGTTATTTCCCTGGCACCGGCTATCCTGATGATGACTACCTCCTTTGTGAGGATTGTGGTGGTTATCGGTTTTCTGCGCAATGCGCTGTCCACCCAGAATGTGCCTCCTAATCAGGTGGTTATTGCCTTATCGCTATTTTTGACATTTTACATTATGGCTCCTTATTGGAGCGAAGCTAACGAGCAAGGATTGCAGCCGTACCTGGCTGGGCAGATTTCCCAGGAAGAGGCCCTGCAGAATGTGGTAGAGCCTTTAAGGGTGTTCATGTTCAAACAAACCAGGGAGGCGGATTTGGCCCTGTTTGTGAATCTGGCTGATGCGCCCAGGCCTGAGTCCCAGGAGGACGTGTCGACCTTTACCCTGATACCCGCTTTTATCATCAGCGAGTTGAAGACGGCATTCCAGATGGGGTTTATGATTTATATCCCCTTCATAGTGATTGATATGATTGTGGCCAGCACTCTCATGTCCATGGGCATGATGATGCTGCCGCCAGTCATGATTTCATTGCCCTTCAAGATACTGCTCTTTGTCATGGTAGATGGCTGGCATTTGCTTATCCAGTCCCTTATCATGAGTTTCAAGTAACGGATAGGAAGTGGGCTTATGTCTGGAGACCTCGTTGTACAGATGGCGCAGCAGGCTTTGGTGATTGTGCTCATTGTGGCAGCGCCTATGCTGGGCTTGGGGCTTATTGTGGGCCTTATGGTCAGCGTGTTCCAGGCAACCACCTCAATTCAGGAGCAGACCCTGGCTTTCATCCCGAAGATTGTGGCGGTATTTGTGGCTATACTTATTTTTGGGCCATGGATGCTGCGCATCATGGTGGAGTTTGTCACCAACATATTTGTAAACCTGCCTAACTACATCGGCTAAGGCTGTGAAAGGGGCATGGAAGCATGGATTTCTTTGAACTTTTGCAGGAGCATGCGGCGATTTTTCTCATGCTTCTTACCAGGATTTCAGGAATTTTCATGATTTCGCCTTTTTTTGGCAGCATGAATATTCCCATCTATTTCAGGGCGGGCACTTCTCTGGCCTTTGCCCTGGCACTTTTTCCTGTGGTTGACAAGCTTGGCATTGTTGAGCCTCCGGCTACGGTGGCCATGTATGCTTTGGCGCTGCTGGGAGAAGTGTTTGTGGGCTGGCTGATAGGATTTGTTGCCTACATTAGCTTTGCAGCTATCAATATGGGCGGCAAGATTATGGATATGCAGGTGGGATTTGCCATAGTCAATGTCATGGATCCAACTTCCGGTCAGCAGATTCCGCTTATCGGAAGTTTTCTTTATAATCTGAGTGTGATTATTTTCCTGGTCACCAATGGACACCACATGATTATCGCCTCTTTGGTGGAGAGTTTTCACAGGGTGCCTTTGCTGACCATGGAGCCGAGCATGTCCCTGCCCTTTATCATGCTGGATTTTACTACAGGGATTTTTGTTACGGGCATGAAGATTGCCATGCCTGTAACCTTTGCCATTCTTTTGACCAATACCGGTCTGGGAATTTTGGCGCGTACCATGCCACAGTTAAACATCTTTGTGGTGGGCCTGCCCATGCACATCATGGTTGGTCTTAGTATACTGATGATGCTCATACCTTTCTATGTACTTTTTTTGGATGTGTTGTTCAATGAAATGTATGGAAATATTGGCATCGCTCTTAGGGCGCTGCAATAGGGAGGAAGGGATTTGGCCCGGCAGAGAGGTCCGCTGGACCTTTGATTTGCAGCTTTTTGCTGATGGTGACAAGACTGAGGAACCAACGGCCAAAAAGCGGGCGGATGCCAGAAAAAAGGGGCAGGTGGGCAAAAGCCAGGAGCTGAATACGGCTTTCGTGCTGCTGATGGGGTTCTTTATGCTGAACCTTCTTTGGGACACGATTTACCTGCATATAGCCGAATATACCACCTATATCCTGTCACATCCCAACCAGACCGTTGATACGGAAACCATTACCAATCTTTTTATAGGTATTATAGAATTATTAGCCAAGACGTCCTTCCCCATCATGATAGCCATCATGCTGATAGGCCTGTCCATAAATTTTTTCCAGGTGGGCCTTCAGTTCAATACTGAGGCCATGGAACCAAAGCTGGACAAGCTGAATCCCATTAACGGTTTTGGCAGGATTTTTTCCAAACGGGCCCTGGTGGAGCTGGTGAAATCCATTTTCAAGATTATCGTTATTGGTTCTGCCCTGTATGTGGTGCTTATCGACCATGTGCTTTCCATGCCTCAGTTTATCTTCTTTGGCCTGGAGAACAGCTTGGGTCAGATTGCTGACATCATCTTTGGCATGGCCTTCAAAATCTGCGGTGTTATTTTGGTTTTGGGTGTGATTGACCTTTCCTATCAGAAATGGCAGACCACCCAGGATTTGAAGATGACCAAGCAGGAAGTCAAGGACGAGTTCAAGCAGTCTGAAGGCGACCCGCAAATCAAGGGCAAGATTAAGCAGAAACAGCGCCAGATGGCTATGGCCCGCATGATGCAGGAAGTGCCGAAGGCAGATGTTATAGTCACCAACCCGACCCACTTTGCGGTGGCCCTTGAGTATCACAAGGGCATGGTGGCTCCCAGGGTCCTGGCTAAAGGACAGGATTTGGTAGCCCAGCGTATCAAGGATATTGCCCGGGAAGCCGGGGTGGCCATTGTGGAGAACAAGCCGCTGGCAAGAGCGCTTTATGCCAGCACAGAAATTGGCGATTCGGTTCCCCAGGAGCTTTACCAGGCAGTGGCCGAAGTGCTGGCCTACGTCTATAGGTTGAAGCACCGCCGCAGGGCATGAGCCTTTTGCGACGAAAGATACAGGAAATTTTATCGTAGGGAGATGAGAACATGGCTGCACAAAGTGCTGCGGCGGACCCCCTGAAGGGCGGTTCGTTCATACAGAAATACAGTGATGTCCTCATAGCAGTGGCCATTGTAACCATCGTCATTATGATGATTATTCCGCTGCCTACCCTGCTTTTGGATTTGCTTTTGTGCATGAACATCACCATAGCCCTGTTGGTGGTGATGTCTGCTATCTATAATGTGGAGGCTTTGGATTTATCAATCTTTCCCTCTCTGTTGCTTATTACCACCCTGTTCAGGCTGGCCCTGAATATTTCCTCCACCAGGCTTATCCTGCTGGATGGCTATGCGGGGGAAGTCATTACCGCTTTCGGCAACTTCGTAGTCGGCGGTAATGCAGTGGTCGGCTTCATCGTCTTTATTATTCTGGTGGTAATAAACTTTATAGTTATAACCAAGGGCTCGGAACGTGTGGCAGAGGTTTCTGCCCGCTTCACTTTGGACGCTATGCCCGGTAAGCAGATGTCCATTGATGCGGATTTGAACCAGGGCGCCATCACTGATGCCGAAGCGAAGCAGCGGCGTGAGAAGATTCAGAGAGAATCTGATTTCTTCGGAGCTATGGATGGTGCCTCGAAGTTCGTCAAGGGCGATGCCATAGCGGCCATCATCATTATGATAATCAACATTTCCGGTGGCTTTGTCATCGGTATGCTGCAGAGGGGGCTGGAGGCTTCCCAGGCATTGCAGACCTACACTTTGCTGACTGTGGGTGAGGGCCTGGTAAGCCAGATTCCGGCACTCCTCATTTCCACGGCTACAGGCCTTATCGTCACCAGGTCTGCGGCTGAGGGCAACCTGGGCAGTGACCTGGTGAACCAGATGTTCAGGAATGAACGCATCTTCTTCATTCTCTGTGGCGTACTGGTGTTTTTGGCCCTGGTGCCTGGCCTGCCCGGCGGCCCGTTTATGGCTCTGTCCGGCCTCTGTGCTTTTATCGGTTACAACCTCAAGAAGAGCCATGAGGTGAAGGTGGAGACCAAGAAGGTGGAAAAGAAGGCTCAGGCCAAGAAGGAGGCCACTACGCCGGAGAATATTGTTTCCCTCCTGCAGGTGGACCCCATGGAGCTTGAAATCGGCTACAGCCTGATTCCTTTGGTTGATACGGGGCAGGGCGGCGACCTTTTGGACCGCATTGTCATGATAAGAAGGCAGTGTGCTTTGGAGCTTGGTCTGGTAGTGCCTACCATCCGCATTCGTGACAATATCCAGATTAAGCCCAATGCTTATATCATCAAGCTGAAGGGCATTGAGATTGCCAAGGGCGAGCTCATGCTGGACCATTATCTGGCCATGAACTCAGGCACGGTCTTTGAGGAAGTGCCGGGCATTGAGACTACTGAGCCGGCCTTCGGTCTGCCTGCCCTGTGGATTCCCGAAAGCGAAAGGGAGCAGGCAGAGCTCAACGGCTATACAGTAGTGGATGCAGTTTCCGTGCTGGCCACCCATCTCACTGAGGTCATTAAGCAGCATGCCGATGAAATCCTGGGCCGTCAGGAGACCCAGAACCTCATCGACAACCTCAAGAAATCCAACCAGTCCCTGGTGGACGAGGTGGTGCCGGATCTCCTCAGTGTGGGCGATGTCCAGAAAGTGCTGGCCAATCTTTTGAGGGAGCGTATCTCTATCAGGGATATGGCCACCATTATGGAAGTGCTGGCAGATTATGCCCATGCTACCAAGGATACAGAAATCCTTACGGAGTATGTGCGCCATGCCATGGCACGTTCCCTTACCCAGACCAATGTGCAGAATGGGGTTCTGCCCTGCGTGACCTTGGATCCTGCCCTGGAGAACAGGATTGCAGGAGGGGTGCAGCGCACGGACCATGGCTCCTATGTGAGCCTGGATCCGGATTCCATGCAGAAACTTCTGCAGTCTCTGGATGTGGAATTGCAAAAGCTTACTAACATGGGCTATCAGACCATTGTACTTACCAGTCCTGCGGTGAGGCTTTACTTCCGCAAGCTGGTGGAGCGCTCGGTACCGGGCCTCATAGTCTTGTCGCATGCTGAGATAGAGCAGAGCGTCGAGATTCAGATTCTAGGGGTGGTGAAGATTTAAGGTGCAGATCAAAGTGGTTAAGGCTCCTTCCATGAAGGAAGCTATGGAAGAAGTAAAGAATGAACTGGGACGTGATGCAGTTATCCTGCACACGAAAAAATATCGTGAAGGCGGCTTTTTGGGCTATCACAGCAAGAATGTGGTAGAAGTTACGGCTGCCGTAGAGGATGCTCCGAAAAAGGCGGGGGGAAAGAAGACTGCTGCCAAGGCAGAGACTCCTTCCCTGCCCTCCGGCCAGGGAAGGGAACGAGCCGCTATGCCTGTATTCCCCCAAAATGTTTTGAACCAGTACAAGACAAATGGTACCCAGGCCGGGGTAGACTTGGTGTCCAATCCCATTGAAATGCCAGATTTTGGCGCCCCTGCTGCTGGAAGGGGCATAGGCCTGGAGGCAGGCAGCAGGGAAAGCCATGCAGAGGACGGGCAATCCACGGGGCCAGAGGAGATACTGGACAGCCAGTCAGGGGAGAAGGTAGACGAAAGAAATATGCAGCAGCCAAGCCAGGAAGATACGGAAAAGATACAAAAACTGGAAGCAGAATTGTCCCAGATGAAGACTCTGCTGGCCCAGGTTATGAGCAAGGACCAGCCCAAGGACGAGATTTCTTTGCAGGATGCCTTGCTGAACCAGGAGGTAGACGAGGATATCCTGAAAGATATGGCGGCCAAGTCTGCGGCTGGGGATACCCTGGTGGACAGTTTGGACCCCAAGGCCAGGGATATTTTAGCCGACTATCTTGACAAGGTGGTTAATTTTTCCGATGGAATCCAGCTGAACCGTCATGGTGTGCGCATAGTGGCGCTGATTGGAGCCACCGGCGTAGGCAAAACCACCACTCTGGCAAAGATTGCGGCCCGCTTTGTGCTGGAAAAGGGCATCAAGGCAGCGCTCATTACAGCCGATACATATCGTATTTCCGCAGTGGAGCAGCTCAAGACATACTCGGACATTATCGGCCTGCCCTTGGAGATTGTGTATTCCCCGGATGAGCTGAAGGTGGCTATCCACAAGCACAAGGATAAGGATTTGGTGCTGATAGACACAGCGGGCAGGAGCCAGCACAATGACTATCAGATGAAGGAACTTCAAGATTTCCTGGCTGTGGACGGCCGCATAGAAAAGCATCTGGTGATGAGTGCTACCACCAAGAACAGGGATGCGGAGGATATACTTGAGAAGTTCTCTGTCTGCAAGCCGGACAGGGTGATTTTTACCAAAACCGATGAGACTAGCAGTGTGGGGATTATCCTTAACTTGCTGGCGCAAAAGGATATTGCGGTTTCATTTCTGACCAACGGGCAAAGCGTGCCGGATGATATTATTCCGGCTACACCTGCAGAGTTGGCGCGGCTATTATTGAGGGTTTAATATGGCGGATCAGGCAACGAGATTAAGGCAGCTGGTGGGCACAGGCTCCCTGCCGGAAAACTTAAAAATAGATGCGGAGGTGCCGCATAAAGTCCCTGCCACCGCCGATAATGCGCGAGTCATAGCCATAACCAGTGGTAAAGGCGGTGTGGGCAAGACCAACCTTTCGGTCAATCTTGCCATAGCGTTGAAGGAAGCAGGGCACAGGGTGCTCCTGATTGATGCAGATTTGGGCATGGCTAATGTGGACGTGGTACTGGGAAGCCTTTCCCGCACTCATTTGCTGAACCTGCTGGAGGAAGGGGTGGAACTGGAAGATGTTCTGGTACACGGCCCCTACGGCGTTGATTATATATCGGGAGGCTCCGGCATTGAAAAAGCAGCGGTGTTTTCCTTTGAAGAGCGTCAAAGGCTGATGCATAAGCTCACCAACTGCGGCCATATGGCAGATATTATCATAGTGGACACTGGCGCGGGGCTTGGCAAAAATGTCATGGATTTCATCCTGGCAGCAGATGAGGTGCTTCTGGTAACCACCCCGGAGCCCACGGCCCTAACAGATGCTTATGCGGTGATGAAGGCTTACAGCATGTACGCCTCCACCCCCAGCTTGAAATTGGTGGTCAACAGAGTTTATAACGAGGCTGAAAGCCGGGAGGTAGTGGCCAAGCTTCAGCAGACTTCAGAGCGTTTCCTTCATTTGCCCTTGGAATGTATGGGATATATTTTTGAAGACCAGGATGTCATGAAAGCTGTGAGAAATCAGAAGCCGTTTATGATATCAAATCCTTCTGGCACAGCCTCCAGATGCATAAAAGGACTTGCCTCCAGCTTGCTTTACGGCAGCCGCATGACCGTAAAGAAGGGTTGGAGAGGATTTTTACAGCAAATTTTTAATTTTTCGCACTAAACATGGAGGAACTTTTTTATGGCGGGCGAATTATTAAGAACAAGGGATATTTTGAAAGCAGGCCAGACATTGGAGTTCTATGTGGATGAGGAGGGGGACAGGTACCCCAGCCGCATCCTTTCCATGACAGAAAAAGAACTAATCGTGCTGGCCCCTGTGGACCAGGCAGGAGTGCCTTTGGCGCTGAATCCCCAAATGAAATTAAACTGTCTGGTGCAGGTAAAGGATGAGCAGTACAAGTTCCAGATTGTCCTTCGGAACGAGTCAAAGAGAGGCCGCGTCTCTGTTTGGCATACCGCATTGCCTGAAAAGGTTGAAACTTTCCAAAATCGCAGCTTTGTGAGGGTGGAAGTAGATCTTCCTTTGGAGATTCGCCTGATAAGTGCCGAAGGAGCCATAGGCAGGCCTATGAAGGCCCGGATGGTGGACTTGAGTGGCGGCGGTCTATGCTTTGAACTCAATCAATCTGTTGAGCCTGGACTGCAGGTTGCCCTGCAGATAAACAGCATACCTGAGATAGGCATTATAGATGTCATGTCCAGGGTGCGCAGGTGCAAGCCCATAAATCCTAAGGCGGTTTACCTTAAATATCACATAGGGGTGGATTTCGGATATCTCCCACGCTCAGTCACAAACAGGATAGTGCATTATCTTTTCTCTGTGCAGCGGAGCAGAATCAATAAGGCTGCGTGGCTTAAGGGACGCTGAGCGTGTTAGGGAAGGATTTGGTGAGTGAAGGCTGATAGGTGAGGTGAGCCAGATGATCCGTGTGTTGATCGCCGACGATTCGGCGTTCATGCGAAAAGTCTTATCGGACCTGTTTGCATCACAGCCGGACTTTGAAGTTGCTGGTGTTGCCCGCAATGGTCAGGAGACTGTGGAAAAAGTCAAGGAACTATCTCCTGATTTGCTGACCCTTGATGTCAACATGCCGGTGATGGATGGCTTGCAAGCCCTGGAAATCATCATGAAGGAGCACCCCATACCAGTGGTGATGCTTTCCAGCCTTACCCAGAGGGGGACTGAGCAGACTGTTCGGGCCCTGGGATTGGGAGCGGTGGATTTCATCAGCAAGATTGGTGGGTCCATTTCCAGCATAGATGGCATTGCCAGTGAGATACTGGAAAAATGCCGGGCGGCGGCAGGGACTCATGTCATGAAGAACATGCCTGCTGCTTCGCCTAAGATTCAACCACAGGGACCGCCTGCTATGAAGCGCATAGCCATTCCGCAGCGCCAGGGCTACAAGCCCCCAGAAATCAGTCCCAAGAGTGATGGACCTGCTGTAGGTGTGAATCCCTATGGTGCCAATGTCAAAAGAAACAATCCTCTCTTGACCAGGAATGCCAATCCGCCAATACCGCCCAATAAGCCATCGGCAGTGCCCATGAAGGACATGGGCAGGGGGGCGGATAAGCTGGTGGTGATAGGCACTTCCACAGGAGGCCCGCAGGCACTGCAAAATGTGGTAACCCGATTGCCGGGGAATCTTCCTTGCGGGGTAGTGATTGTTCAGCACATGCCGGCTGGTTTTACTAAGGCGCTGGCAGAACGGCTGGACAGCATCTCTGCCATTTCTGTCAAGGAGGCTGAAGACGGCGATAAAATAGAGGCGGGAAAGGTCTACATTGCGCCAGGCAATTACCATCTGAGAATAAAGAATGGTACCCATATAGTTCTTGGGCAGGATCCGCCGGTGGGAAACCACCGGCCCGCAGTAAATGTCATGTTTTCCTCTGTGGCCCAGCTGGGCCGAAAATTGGTGGCAGTGATTATGACCGGCATGGGTTGTGATGGCTGCGAGGGTATGAAAGAAATAAAGGCAGCTGGTGGTTACAGCATCGCCCAGGACGAACCAACTTGTGTAGTCTACGGTATGCCAAAGGCAGTAGTGGATGCAGGCCTGGCGGATGAAGTGAGGCCGGTACAGAATATCGCCCAGGCCATCGTTGAGGCTGTGAAGAGATGAAGTTTAAATAGGGGGAATACAAATGGAAAAGAATCAGTACATGGATATGTTCTTGGATGAATCCCATGAACATTTACAGTCTCTGAATGACGGCCTGCTGAGTCTCGAAGAAAATTCCGAGGATATTTCCGTAGTCAATGAAATCTTCCGCAACGCGCACACCCTCAAAGGCATGTCGGCCACCATGGGCTTCAACAAGATTGCTGAACTCACCCATGAGATGGAGGACGTGCTGGATCTTATTCGCAAGGAGCAGTTGAAGCTGACGGAAGATATCGTCGATACCCTGTTTAAGTGCCTTGATTCTTTGGAGCAGATGGTTGATAACGTGGGCAACGGTGACCCGGAGGACTTGATTGATGTCTCCGACCTGGTGGCCAAGCTGTCGGCGATTTCCAAGGGGGAGGCTGCACCTGCTCCTGCAGCAGGTGCCGGAGCGGCACCGGCGGCTCCCGCTGCGCCTGAGGCTGCATCTGCTCCTGCAGGCGCTGATGACCTGCAGCTTAATGACAGCGACAAGAACGTGCTGAAACAGGCCAAGGAAACGGGACTTCAGGGCATGCATGTGAAGGTAACCCTTTCCGATACCTGCCTGTTGAAGTCTGCCCGCTCTTACATGGTCATGAATGCCCTGGATGAACTGGGCGATGTGGTGAAGACAGTTCCTCCTGCAGAAGATTTGGAGCAGGAAAAATTTGAGCATAGCTTTGATATCCTGGTAGTTACAGCTTCTGAACCCAAGGCGGTGGAAGATGCACTTTTATCTATTTCCGAAATAGATAAGATTTTGGTGGAGGTTGTAGATCCGGATAAGCCGGCAGCTCCTGCGGCAGCGCCGGCTCCGGCAGCGGCAGCAGCCGCTGCGCCTGCACCGGATCCAGCGCCAGCAGCGGCAGCGCCTCCTCCGGCAGCCAAGAAGGCTGCTCCCAAGCCGGCGGCTGCGGCGGCAGCAAATGCTCAGAAGAAGGCTCACCAGAGCCAGAGTGTCCGTGTTGATATAGAGAAGCTCGATACCCTCATGAACCTCATGGGCGAGCTGGTTATCAACAAGGTGCGTTTGGAACAGATTGGCCAGACCCACAGGCTCACGGAACTTACCGAGACTCTGGAGCAAATGGATCGTGTCACCACGGATTTGCAGAACATCGTCATGAAGGTACGCATGGTGCCTGTCAGTGCCGTGTTCAACCGCTTCCCCCGTATGGTCCGCGATGTGTCCAAGGAACTCAATAAGGAAATCAACCTGACCATCGAAGGTGAGGAGACAGAGCTGGATCGTACCGTTATCGACGAGATCGGCGATCCCATCATGCACCTCCTGCGCAACTCTCTCGACCATGGCGTGGAGCATCCTGATGACCGCGAGGCCAAGGGCAAGCCCCGTACCGGTGAAGTCGGGCTCATCGCCCGCCACGAAGGCAATAACGTGGTCATCATGGTCACCGATGACGGTGCCGGCATCAATGCGGACAAGATTCGCAAGAAGGCCGTGGAAAAGGGCATGATTTCCCAAGAGGAAGCCGACAAACTGGACGATGCAGATGCAGTCCGCCTGATTTTCTTGCCCGGCTTCTCCACGGCCGAGCAGATTTCCGATATCTCCGGTCGCGGCGTGGGCATGGACGTGGTGCGCAGCAAGATTGAGTCCCTGTCAGGCCATGTGGATGTTGAAACCCACGTGGACGAAGGCTCCGTCTTCAAGATTAAGCTGCCCCTCACCCTGGCTATTATCCAGGCTATGCTGGTGCAGGTCCAGGAAGAAATGTATGCTATACCTCTGGGCTCCATTGACAGCACCATCAACATTCAGGAAACTGACATCCAGACAGTGCAGAACAAGGAAGTCATCGTTCTGCGCGGTGAGATTATCCCCATCATCCGCATGGGTGAGATGCTCCAGGTGCCTCATGTGAAGGATTCTGATGAAATCTTTGTAGTGGTGGTTCATGCCGGTGAGGCCAAAGCTGGTATCGTGGTCGATAATCTGATTGGTCAGCAGGAAATCGTCATCAAGACCTTGGGCAACCTCTTTGCCGGGCTTAAGATGTTCTCCGGCGCCACTGTCCTTGGTGACGGCCGTGTGGCATTGATTCTTGATGTGGCTACGATGATGCAGTAAGGAGGCAACTAAGATGGCAAACGAAGACAACAAGAATGAAGTCCAGGAAGGGTTGCAGGTAGTGGCCTTCAAGCTTCATGATGAGGAATACGGCGTCAGCATCCTGAACGTCCAGGAGATACGCAATCTTACGGATATAACTCGTGTGCCCTTTGCTGCTGAATTCATCAAAGGTGTCATCAACCTTCGCGGTTCGGTGCTGCCGGTTATTGACCTGAAGCAGCGTTTGGGGCTGGCAGAAACGCCCTATACGGACAGTACCCGTATTGTGACGGTGACGGTGGATGATTTGCATGTGGGCATGCTGGTGGACGCGGTGACGGAAGTTATGACCATAGAGGCCAAGCCCGTGGATACCAAGAAAGCTATAAATGCCAAGGATACCCGGTTCCTCTCAGGTATTGGCAATGTAGAGGGAAGACTCATCATCATGCTGAATCTGGAGGAGATAGTGGGGCTGCCTAAGGATGGAAAATAAAGACAGCCAGACGGCTGAAGTTTATAGGACGATAGCAGCTGTGTATAACGAGGTGTCTGACTATGAATGATGAACTGGATTTGTCGCCAGCGCAACTTGATGCGCTAAAGGAAATAGGCAATATTGGCGCAGGGAACTCCGCAACAGCCCTGTCCCAGGTTATCAACCGGCGCATAGACATGAATGTGCCCAAGGTTGCCCTGGTGCCCCTGGAGGCCGTTCCCGATTTGGTGGGCGGTGCCGATGCCATTGTGGTAGGCGTCTTCCTGAGGGTGTACGGCAAAGCCCCTGGCAACATCCTATTCTTGCTGCCCAAGAACAGTGCTTTTTATCTGGTGGATACCCTGATGGGGCGTCCCCAGGGTACTACTACCAAGCTGGACTTTATGGATGAATCTGCCCTGATGGAAATTGGCAATATCCTGGCAGGTGCATACCTCAACGCTTTCTTCACCTTTACCCAGCTGGCCATGCTGCCCTCCATACCTGCTTTGGCCATGGATATGGCGGGAGCTATCCTTAATGTTGTGCTGGTTCAGCTGGGGCAGATGGGGGACCAGGCCTTGGTAATTGAAACAGAGTTCTTGTCAGAGGATGACGGCATTAACGGACATTTCTTCCTGGTGCCTGATCCTGGTTCGTTGGAGACGATAATCTCTGCAGTAGGAGTTGAGTGATATGCCAGAGCTGATTCGAGTTGGTATGGCAGACTACAAGGTAGGCAAAGCTCCCGCTACGGTCATCAGCTATGGGTTGGGGTCTTGCATTGGTATTTCCCTTTATGACCCGCAGCAAAAGGTAGGAGGGCTTTTGCATATTATGTTGCCCGATAGTACCCAGGCCAGGGGAAGTGATAATCCAGCCAAGTTTGCGGATACAGGTCTGCCGCTTATGCTGAAGGATGTATTGGCGCTTGGAGCTTCCAAGACCAGGCTGGTGGCAAAGATTGCAGGCGGTGCCCAGATGTTTGCCTTTGCCAATGCCACTGATGTTATGAGGGTAGGAGCCAGGAATGCCGAAGCGGCCAAAAAGATGCTGAAGGATTTGGGCATCAAACTGATTGCGGAGGATACTGGCGGCACTTACGGAAGGACAGTTTCCATTAATCTGGACAATGGTGATTATATTGTCAAGACTGTGAATAAGGGCGAAACCGTAATTTAGCAGGCAGGTGGTGAGGCACGTTGTTCAAGTTAGGCTTGGCCCTGGTCTTTGCAGTTATAGCAGCCCTGGCTATAGGTTTGGCGGGACTACTGGCAGATGTGCGCTTCTCCACTATTTTCCTGCGCAGCTTTGCCGGTTTCCTGCTGGCAGGGGTTATAAGCTATATAACAGCCTTTGTGCTGGAAGCTAAGGAATGGGCCAACTTCGATAAGGAAGTTGTCATAAATTTGCCTGAGAATGAAGAAAAGGGCCTGCCCGAGGAGGCGCAGGCTGAAGAAGAGGCAGGTGCATCCACTGAAGATGAGGCGGCGGAAGGAGCTTTCACGCCTTTTTCTGCAGAAAACCTTGATCGTGTTGAGCCGCCATCTGCCAACTGACAGATGTAGCTTTTCTATGCGGTATGAGGGGAGGAGGCGCCTATGGAGCTTAACACAACCTTGACGGATGTGGAACTGGAGTCTCTTTGGAGACGTTATAAGAAAAGCAAGGACAGCAAGCTTCGCAATGAATTAGCTGAGTATTACTTGCCGTTGGTTAAGATCGTAGCTGGGCGGCTCGCAATCAGTCTGCCCAGTCATGTGGATAGGGACGATCTTTTGAGCAGCGGTTTTTTCGGTCTGATGGATGCCATAGACCGATTTGAGCCGGATAGGAAAAACAAATTTGAAACTTATGCAGGCGTGAGAGTCCGGGGGGCTATGCTGGACTATTTGCGTTCCAAGGATTGGGTGCCTGTTACCATGCGCCAGAAGATAAGGCGTTATGAGCAAGCTGTGCTGGATTTGGAAAACCGTTTGGGGCATTCTGCCACTGATGAGGATTTGGCGGCGGAAATGGGCATTTCCCTCAAGGATTTGCAGGCCCTGGAGGGGCAAATCAGCGCCGCTACGGTTATACCCTTGGATGACTATCTGAGAGTGGATATGCCCGGAGGGGCAGAACCTGAGCCAGTGGAAAAGCTTGAAAAACAGGAACTTAAGGAAACTCTTTGCCAGGCAATAGAGAGACTGCCTGACAAGGAAAAGAAAGTAGTGGCCTTGTATTATTACGAGGAAATGACTTTGAAGGAAATCAGCTTGGTCATGCACTTATCCGAGGCACGCATTTCCCAGTTGCACACTAAAGCTGTGTTCAGGATGCGCGGATATTTGTCACGCATGAAAGCAAGTTTGGTATAGATATAATATTGACGATATCATTAGAGGGGGCTGGGGAGCATGGCAGAAAAGGATTTGCGCCCCCCCATAGGTGGGGAAGGGGCCGGCTACCTGCTGGAGTTTCAGGAATCCGGCGTCTATATCACTATTTTCCCAGAGTCCAATGGCATTCTATTTGAGCTTTCGGACATTCGGCAGATTTTGCAGGAAAGTGGTGTGGTCGACTACGACGTGGTCAGCCTGGCCCGTATAGTGAGAGAATCGGCAGGGGAGCCTCAGAAGCTTGCGGATTCCTTTTTGAGCGAAGAGGAAATGAAAGCCCTGCTGGCGGCAGGGGATAAGCCTGCTGAGGGTGAAAACCCGGAGGAGGCTGCTTCTGAAGAAGAGGATGATCTGTCAGGCACACCAGCAGAAATAATTGTGGAAATCAGCCGGGACCGCATGCAGGCCACGGTGCGTTTTGATACCCGCAAGGGAACCGGGCTTCGCACTGCCAATGATATACAGGACGCCCTGACGGCCAAGAAGGTGGTCTTTGGCATTGACATGGAAGCCATCAAGAAAGGGTGTAAGGGACTGAATCCCTTTGTGGCAGCCACGGGTATACAGCCCCAGCATGGCGAAAATGCCACCATTGAGCGCAAGTTTGACCTGGGGGTCAAGGGACGCCCGGTAGTTGACAAATACGATAGGGTGGATTACAAGAATCTGAACCTTTTTGTGCTGGTAAAGAAAGGGGACGTGCTGGCAGTACGCATTCCCCAGACCCAGGGTATCCCCGGCAAGAATGTGCTGGGGGCTGAAGTCATGGCCAGGAATGGCCGGCCCCTGCCTTTGCCTGTGGGCAAAGGGACGGCAGCACAAGGGGAAAATACAGTTATAGCAGCCATTGATGGCCAGATTGTGGACAGCAAGAGCAAGATTTCCGTGGACCCTCACTTGGTTATCAAGAGCAGTGTAGGTGTGGGCACCGGCAATATTGATTTTGACGGCAGCGTGGAAATCAAGGGCAATGTGGAGGCCGGTTTTGTGGTCAAGGCCACCGGTGTCATAGAAATTGGCGGCGTGGTCAGCGGCGGCGACGTGCATGGCCGCAGCGTCTTTGTCAGCGGCGGTGTCAACGGCATGGGGCGCGGCAAAGTGGTGGCTGAGGAAGACGTGCGGGTGTGCTTTGCAGAAAATGCCAGCATAGAGGCGGGGCAGGATATTTATATTTCTGACGTGGCCCTCCATTCCAATCTCAAGGCAGGCAAGCATATCTATGTGGAAGACAAGCGTGGCCAGATAACAGGCGGCATGGCAGCTGCTGGAGAGGAAATCAAGGCCAATGTCATAGGCAACCAGGCCTGTGTGGTTACCACTTTGGCTGTGGGCATAGATCCTACCCTGCAGAGCAGGTATACCCAGATTTGCAATGAGCATAAGGAAACCAAGAAAAGACTTACACAGATTACCCAGATGCTCAATACCTTGGCCAAGATAGATGTGAGCAACCTGCCTCCCCAAAGGGTGGAGCAGATCAATTCCCTGACCCGTTCACAGTTCCCCCTGGCAGGGAAGCTGAAGCGTCAGGAGGCCGAAATCGCGGCCATGAATGAGGAACTGAGCCATATGAAAAATGGCAAAGTCAGCGCTGCCTCTATTATTTATCCCGGTGTCAGGGTATCAATTAATTCTCTGAAGAAAAGCATCCAATCAGAACTTCAGCGCTGCACCCTTTTGGTGCAGGAGGATGAGGTTGTGGTAGGTCTTTATGATGGCTGAGATTCGGGTTATACTGTAAAGGAAGGAGGGTGAAGGCATGAATGTAACACCCCTTGGCATGCAGATGGTGATACCCCAGGCTACTGAAGCCAGTCAGGTACAGCACAATCTTAACCAGGCAGGCGCCTTGCAGCAGGCCTTTGAGGATGTGCGCCAAAAAGAAGATGCCAAGCTCAAGCAGCAGCAGGTGCGGACCAAAGATAATCCGGAGGATGGCAAAATTAAGGACGATCCGGAACGCCAGGGGCGGGGAGCTTATGCTGGAAGCGGCAGGAGAAGCTCTCCTCAGGAGGAGGAAGAGGATGAGGCGCCGGTGGAGCGTTTTGCCAGTGATCCTTCCCGGGGGCAGTTCCTGGATATCAGGTACTAAGGATGAAATATAGCAGGAGGCTCTTTTTTTAGTTATGGTCACAGAAATATTGGGGTTAATGATAGCAGTTGGAGCAATCCTGGTTTTTGGAGTTCGTTATATATCCGGCCGGCAGGAGAATACGAAGGAACTGCAGGAGGATATGCAGCAGTCCACCAAGCGCCTTAAGGCCGAGCTGGAGCGCTCGGGGGATGCGGTGGTGAAACGTCTTGGCACCCATGTGGCGCACTTGGAAGGCCTGATTAAGGAAGCAGATGCTAAAAATGCCATGCTGGAGGCAAAGCTTTCTGAGTCAAGGCGTTTGGAGGCTGATTTTAAGCGTCAGCTGCAGGATTTAGAAAACAGCCTGGATGAAGCCAGAGCCGAAAACAGGAAGCTGGCAGATGCCAGGGCGGCTCACCTGCGGGAGCGGGAGGTATGGGAGCAAAAGCAATACAGCGAGCCGGTCCCGTCCTCGTTGGAGCGGCTTGATGCCATGGATTTTGCCCAGGTGCTGCAAAAATCTATAAAAAGAAGCGAGCACCTTGGGGGTATTGAGGATATGTCCCAAGATGACAGCCAATCACTTATAGGCGAGCCTATGACAGAGCCGCCCCAGGAGGGGCAGCCTTTGGTAAATGCCCAGCAGGCAGCAGGCCTTGCCGAGGCCATGAACAAGAGAGATGTTCCAGACAAAGCCTTGGAGGATTCTCCTGCAGATCTGGCAATAGAGGAACGGGAGAAGGTGGAGCCCAGTCATCACGGTCCCACGCCAGACACGGCAGCTGCCAAAGCCAGGGCCATGCTTTTAAGCGGTTATTCCGTTGAGGAAGTTTCCAGGGATACAGGACTTGGGAAGCGTGCTGTGGAACTGGTACGGGAAATGAGCCGTCACGATTTGGAAAAGGTATAAAAAGACGCTTAGCGTACTGACTCTATGGTTAGATAGATCTAACCTGGTTCAGTACACTAAGCGTCTTTTGTGTGATAAGGCAATCCTGCCAGGTATTTCACATTTTATTGATTGGAAAGCTGGCGGAATTCCTCCAGTTTTTTCAGGGCGGCGCCGCTGGCTATCATCTGGCGGGCGACGTCAATGCCCTCCTTGATGGAATCGGCCTTGCCGCCAAGGTAGATGGCTGCGCCGGCATTCAAGAGCACAATGTCGGTTTTGGGTCCCTGGGCGCCTTTGAGGATGGCAATTGTGTCAGCGGCATTTTCCTCGGGAGTGCCGCCCTGGATGTCGGTTTTCTGACAGCGGGTGAAACCGAAGTCCTCCGGCTTGACGGTATAGCGGCGGAACCAGCCTTCGCGGAATTCGCAGACACTGGTAGGAGCGCTCATGGAGAGCTCATCCAGGCAGTCCTGGCCGTAGACCACAAGACCACGCTCTACCCCCAAAGAGAGCAGAACTTTGGCCAGCGGCTCCAGCAGGTATTCGTCATAGACCCCCAGGAGCATGCGCCTGGGGTGAGCGGGGTTTGTAAGAGGCCCCAAAATGTTGAAAACCGTGCGTATGCCCAGTTCCTTGCGCACAGCACCGACATATTTCATGGAGCTGTGGTACTTCTGGGCGAAGAGGAAGCAGAGGCCGATTTCCTTCAGTTCCTTTACCGCCTTCTCAGGTGGCTGGTCGAGATTTACTCCCAATGCTTCTAGGCAATCCGCTGCCCCAGACTTGGAAGATGCTGCTCTGTTGCCATGTTTGGCAACCTTCACCCCTGCGGCGGAAATGATAAAGGCGGCGGTAGTGGAAATGTTGATGCTGTGGGCATGGTCGCCGCCGGTGCCCACGATTTCCATCACGTCCATATCGTGCTCCACCTTCAGGGCATGGTCACGCATGGCAGCGGCAGAGCCGGAGATTTCTGCGATAGTCTCCGCCTTGGTGCTCTTGGTGGAAAGGGCGGCAAGGTAAGCCGAATTCTGAACCTGGCTGGTTTCACCGTTCATGATTTCATTCATGACAGTATAGGCCTCATCATAGGTGAGGTCCTGTTTGCTGACAACTTTTTCTATGGCTTCTTTGATCATGGGCAACTGCTCCTTTGAGGGGAAAGTTCATACAAAATAATAAACAATATGGAAAGAATACCATTTATATGTAAAGTTGTCAACTTTGCATAAAGTTGTTGACAGGAAGGCTGATGGTGTATATAATAGTAAGGTACGTGACGGGATGTAGCGCAGTTTGGTAGCGCGCCTGCTTTGGGAGCAGGATGTCGCAGGTTCAAATCCTGTCATCCCGACCATTCGCACCTGTAGCTCAGCTGGATAGAGCAACGGCCTTCTAAGCCGTGGGTCGGGGGTTCGAATCCCTCCAGGCGCACCAGGAAATTCAAGGGTCTAGCCATTGGCTAGGCTCTTTTTTTGTGCTATTTCCTGTTGGTGATGACTTGAAATTTTTTCTCGCTGCGCCCATAATATTAACGGGAAGACAAGTTTTACATTAAATATAGTTAATCCTTGGGAGGGGTTCTTTTGGCGAAATTTGGCGGCCGCAGCAACGGATTATGTGTGCTTTATGTGGTGATAGGTGCGATATTGGGAGGACTGCTGGGTGAGCTTATCAAGATGTCTGATGTGCTTGCCGGAGTGGCGCCTTATCTGGTGACTACCTATACGGTGTTTGATATGTCACCGGTGACGGTGAACCTTTATGTCTTGCAGTTTTCCTTTGGGCTGTCCTTTGCTCCTAACCTTATGAGTGTGCTGGGTGTGGTGCTGGCGGTCTATCTCTTTAGGAAGTATTGAAAGGAGTGGGACACTTGTTTATTTTGGCATCTGGGTCTCCCCGCAGGCGTGAACTGCTGAACCAGGTGGGAGCCAAATTCCGGGTGGCTATCAGCGACGCGGCGGAGCTTAGCGGTGAAGGACATGAGCCTTTTGAGCTGGTCCGCCGCAATGCAGAGGCCAAGGCAGAGGCAGTGGCCCGGCTGCACAAGGATATGCCGGTGCTGGGAGCGGATACGGTGGTGGCTTTGGATGGCCGCATCTATGGCAAGCCCCAGGACAAGGCTGAGGCCAGGGAGATGCTTAAGGCTCTTTCAGGGCGAGTGCATGAGGTACTTACAGGTATTGCCTGGGTAAAGGATGGCCATACCTTTTCCGAAGTGGTGACCACCAATGTGAAATTTGCCCAGCTGGCGGAAACGGAAATAGACAGGTATATTGAAAGCGGTGAGCCCATGGACAAGGCAGGCGCTTATGCCCTTCAGGGGAAGGCCGCAGTGTTCATAGAAGGTATTGAAGGCTCGTACACCAACGTGGTGGGCTTGCCGCTTTACGCTACGGCAGCCCTGGGAAGACGTGCGGGGGTTGACATTTATGGCACAGACGACGATTATGGTCAGAGATTTGCCCATTGAGGAAAGACCCAGGGAAAAATTGGTAAACTACGGGGCAGAGGCCCTTTCCAATGCAGAGCTGCTGGCTATCCTCTTGCGTACTGGCACCAGGGAGGAATCGGTGCTGCGGTTGGCTGAGCGGGTTCTTTCCTGCTATAAGGAAAGGGGCCTTTCTGCCATAGTGCACATGTCGGTGGAAGAGCTGTCGGAAATCCCGGGCCTGGGGCAGGCCAAGGCTGCTGCCATCCTGGCAGCAGTTGAATTGGGCAGGCGGCTGGCTGTGGCAGAGGCGAGGGTGGAGATAATCCACGGACCTGAGGATGTGGCCCACTACGCCATGCCCCGCTTCCGTCATGAGTGCAAGGAGCACTTTGCCGTCATGTTGCTGAACACCAAGAATCATATTCTGGCTATGCCGGAGATTTCCCAGGGGAGCCTGACGGCTTCTGTGGTGCATCCGCGGGAGGTCTTTGAAGCAGCGGTGCGTCATGCGGCGGCTTCAATGATTCTCTTGCACAACCATCCCTCGGGAGACCCCAGTCCCAGCCGGGAGGATATTGCGGTGACCAGGCGTATGGTACAGGCTGGGGAAATTATGGATATACCTGTTCTTGATCATATTATTATCGGGGGCAGCAGTTTTGTAAGCCTTAAGGAAAAGGGGCTTTTGAGCTGAGGGACTTTTCCTGGCAAGTGACTGTAAAAAGCTGGCGGGTTTTATAAAAAAAATCCCCAAATGCTCATAACTTGTGCTACAATAAGAGTACTGTTCTTTTATGGGCAGTGATATATGTAATTTGATATTCTGAAGGGAGTTTTCCAATAACATGTGGAGTCTTTTTGGTGGATTTTCTCACGATATGGGTATAGATCTTGGCACGGCAAATACGCTGGTGCATGTGAAGGGCAGAGGCATTGTGCTGCGTGAGCCTTCCGTGGTTGCTATCAAGAGCGATACGGGGGATGTGCTGGCAGTAGGTGAAGAAGCTAAGCGCATGATTGGCCGTACCCCTGGCAACATCGTGGCTATCCGTCCCATGAAGGATGGTGTCATTGCAGATTTTGACGTGACCCAGGCCATGCTCAAGTATTTCATTGCCAAGGCCATGAACTCCAAAGCGGTATTTTCCAAGCCCCGTGTAGTGGTTGGTGTTCCCTCTGGCGTTACTGAGGTGGAGAAGCGTGCTGTTATTGATGCTGCCCAGCAGGCTGGTGCCCGTGAGGCATATCTTATTGAGGAGCCCATGGCAGCTGCTATAGGTGCTGGCTTGCCCGTAGAGGACGCAACTGGTTCCATGGTGGTAGATATCGGCGGCGGCACCACGGAGATTGCTGTTATCTCCCTGGGTGGTATCGTTACCAGCCGTTCCATCCGTGTGGGCGGCGATGAAATGGATTCTTCTATCGTGCAGTATATCAAGCGCATGTATAACCTGATGATTGGTGAGCGCACGGCTGAGGACATCAAGATGGAGATTGGCACGGCCATCGTCACTCCTGATACGGACAAGTCCATGGAAGTCCGTGGCCGTGACCTGGTCAGTGGTCTGCCCAAGACTCTGACCATCCAGGCCAAGGAAATTCGTGAGGCACTGAATGAGCCTATCTACAAGATTATTGATGCTGTAAAGAGCACCCTGGAGAAGACTCCTCCTGAGCTGGCGGCAGATGTTATGGACCACGGCATCATGATGACCGGCGGCGGCGCGCTGCTCACGAATCTTGATAAGCTCCTCTCCAGCGAGACGGGGATGCCTGTGATGGTGTCTGAGGATGCGCTTTCCTGTGTCGGCGAGGGCACGGGCAAGTCACTGGAAAATATCGAGCTCTTGAAGCGCGTCGTAATGACGTCTAAGAAGCTGAATTCGTGAGCAGGATAAGACGTGATAAGAAATCGCCGCGCAAGGTTTGGGCGTTGCTCTTTGTTCTCGTCAGCATGTTCTGCCTGATCCTTTTTGCGGCCCGGGGACGCTTTGAAGTCCCTGTTTCCAGCAGGGCGGTGTCATTGGTGCTTTCGCCCTTTCAGCAGGCTGTGTCCTGGGTAGGGGGAGAAATCCACTATGTGACCAGCAGTATCTGGGAAATTGCCACGGTTCATGAGCAAAACAAGATGCTCAGAAATGAAGTAAACCAGCTCAGACAGCAGAATCTGCAGGCCAGTGATATGGCGGCAGAAAATGTCCGTCTGAGGGCGCTTATCGGCTACAAGCAGGCTTCCACCCAGTTTGATATGGTGGCGGCCAGGGTCATTGGCCGCGAATCAGCCACCTGGTCCAGCATGGTGACCATCAACAAAGGCCTGATGGATGGCATTGACAAGAATATGGCTGTCCTGACGGAAAAGGGACTGGTGGGCCGTGTGGTGGAAGCTGATCCCAATTCTTCCAAGGTGCAGCTGATTCTTGACCCCCGCTCCTCGGTGGGCACTCTGGTTCAGCGGGCTGAGTCCAGGGTTACTGGCATTGTGGTGGGGGACCTTGATAATCCCACCATGCCGGATATGGTGAATATTCCCAAGACAGCCGACGTGGTTGAGGGGGATATTATTGTCACTTCCGGTTTTGGCGGTGTTTTTCCAAAAGGACTGCCAGTAGGAATTGTTACCACCCTCAAAAATGATGATGGCGGCCTTCTGAAGATTGCGGTGCTTGAGCCTGCGGTGGACTTCCAACGGCTGGAGGATGTGGTGGTCATCACCGCTTCCAGGGAGGCTCCGCCCGAACCCCTGAAGCCGCCAGCGCAGACTCCGGGTACGGAGACTGCCCCGGCGGCTGATGATGAAGGGCAGGGGACACAGCCATGAAGATAATTGGCAAGTGGGCAGCGCTGGCAGCACTGCTCTTTGTCCTCCAGACTTCCCTTATGACCAGACTGGCATATCACGGTGTCACAGTAGACTTTATGCTGCTTTTGACTGTATCCTTTGCCTTTTTGCGGGGGAGCCGCCAGGGAGCCTTTATGGGCTTTATGGTGGGGCTTATGCAGGATTTGGCCACGGGCACTTATTTCGGAGTCAACACCTTGACCAGGGCTTTTATCGGCTGGCTGTTTGGCAAGTTTTCCGATAGGGTCTTCAAGGAACAGTTTTTTCTGCCGGTTTTGGCTTCCGTGGGGGTAACCATACTCAACTATTTTATTTTGGCGCTCATTATGGTATTATTAGGATACCGCTTTAATCTTGAGCACCACATGCAGCAAATGCTGCTGCCTATGCTGGTTTACCAGCTTGCCTTTGCCTATCCTGTGCATTATCTTGTCTACAGGGTGGACAAAAGGCTCAGTGAACAAAAATAGAACGATTAAAGCAGGCACCTTTGTGGGTGCCTTGCTTAATGTAAGGCAGACCCTTAGTTTTTTCCGGGAGAGATTGTTTTGGTAGAAATTGATGAATATGGCGACAGGCTCAAGGTCCTTGGAGGCCTGGCAGTGCTGGTCATAGTGGTGCTTATCGCCAGGGCTTGTTACCTGCAGATATATGAGGGTGACAAATATGCCCGCCTGGCTGATGGCAACCGCATACGCCTGATTCCTGCCATGGCTCCCAGGGGGACCTTTTTTGATAGAAATGGTGAGCTGTTGGTCACCAACAGGCCCGGTTTTACGGTATCTGTTCTTCCTCTGACTGCCCCCATTTCTGACGAGGTTATAAGTCGGCTGTCAGTGCTTTTGAAGATGCCTGAGGAGGATATCCGGAAAAAGATTGACAATCATGTGGGCTTTGACCCTATACGCATTAAAGCGGATGTGGCAGCGGATGTTTATTCCGTCATAGAGGAGCAGAAGGAAAATTATCCCGGGGTGGTCATTGAGACCCAGCCTATCAGGGACTATATCCTTAATGAGGAAGGGGCCCATACCTTTGGCTATGTCAGTGAAATAAATGATGTTGAGCTGGAGCAGAAGAAGGATCAGGGCTACAAGTCAGGGGATATTATAGGCAAGTTTGGTCTTGAAAAGGTTTATGATAAGGAACTGCGCGGCGCTGACGGTGGCGAGCAGGTGGAAGTGGATGTGGCAGGCAAGCCGGTTCAGCGGCTTGGCCGCAAGGAACCTATACCAGGTGATGACCTTTATCTCACCATTGACAAGCACATTCAGGAAGCTGCTGAAAAGGCAGTGGATGAGCGGCTGAAGATAATTCATGCCAATGCCGCTGCTGCAGTGGTGCTGAATCCCCAGACTGGTGAGGTGCTGGCCCTGGTCAGCCGCCCTGCCTTCGACCCTAATTGGTTTTCACATGGCATTTCCACCAAGAGATGGAATATGTTGAACAATAATCCTTATCATCCTATGGATAACAAGGCCATTACCGGTGAATATCCCCCTGGGTCTACCTTTAAGATTGTGACAGGTACAGCAGCCCTTACCGAAGGGGTGGTTACGCCGGAGGAGCAGATTTTTGACTCTGGCCATCACTGGATTATTCCCAAGGGCAATGCCGATGGTGAGGCTTTGGGCTGGCTGAATTTTCGTTCTGCCATGGCCCATTCCGATAATGTCTATTTCTATGAGATGGGCAACCGGCTGGG
>CAJOIN010000003.1:0-5860 GCA_905234515.1 uncultured Selenomonas sp. | reverse complement strand
TACGAGTCAGATGGCCTGGTGGCTAACCGCAAGTATAAGGAAAAGAATTTTGAGGATGGAGACTGGTACCTGTCCGAGACCTTTGATGCTGCCATCGGCCAGGGCTTTAATCTGGTGACGCCTCTCCAGGCCGCTATGGTCATGGGGGAGATTGCGGCGGATGGCAAGTGTTTTCAGCCCCATCTGGTGAACCGTATTGTGGGGCCGGATGGCAAGGTGGTTAAGGAGTTTAAGCCCGTGCTGATGCACAGCCTGGATGTAAGGCCTGAAGTCATACGTCTGGTGCAGGAAGGTCTTCACGATGTGTCTACCTTTGGTACAGCTGCTTCTATTTTCCGGGATTTCCCCGTGCAGATTGCAGGCAAGACAGGTACGGCAGAGAATCCCCATGGCAGGGACCACGGCTGGTTTGTGGCCTATGGCCCCTTTGACAATCCTACTGTGGTAGTGGCTGTGGTGGTGGAGCAGGGCGGCTATGGCGCCCAGTCTGCTGTGCCTATTGGCAGAGAGATTCTGGAAGCTGCCTTTGGCATCGAGAAACCGCAGCCTGCCAAGGAGCAAGGCAAAAGCGGCCAATAAGGAAGCTTCCGCAACATAAATCTGATAGCAGTTACTTATTTTGAAGCGAGGACAGCTAGCTATGAGTGAAGAGATGGTAAAGATTAAAGGCGGCAAGTCAGGTTTGTTGCTGACTTTTGCCGAAGGGGCAGCGTTTGAGGATATCATGGAGAATCTTCGGGGCAAGCTTGAGTCTGGCTCTGGCTTTTTCCTGAGGGGAACGCTGGTGTATATTCCCAGGGATGTGCTGGAAAATGACCAGCGGGAAAGGCTGCAAAAGCTTTTCCATGAGCATGGCCTTATCTGCAGGGTTCAGCCTTTGGAGCAGGAGAAGCCTGCGGAGAGGGAGGAAAAACCTCAGGTTGCTCCGGCCTCGGCAGCAGCTTCCGGGACCAAGGCAGAGGCTGATGTCCAGGAAATGCTGGTAGTCAATAAGACTGTCAGGGGAGGACAGGAGATTCGCACAAAAAGCTCGGTGCTGGTTTGCGGCAACGTCAACCCCGGCGCCCAGATTATTGCCGGGGGCAGTATTGATGTGAGAGGGACCTGCAGGGGCATGGTTCATGCCGGGGCCTTCGGAGATACCTCAGCCATTGTGGTGGCGGATCACCTGATGCCCACCCAAATACGCATTGCAAGCCTTATCGCCAGGTCTCCGGATCATATGGATGTGGCGGAGAAAGCCGAACGGGCTTCTATCAAAGATGGTCAGATCGTTATCGAACCAATAGAAAGGTAGGAACTTACAAATGAGCGAAGTCTATGTAATTACCTCAGGCAAGGGTGGCGTTGGCAAGACGACGACAACCGCTAATCTTGGTATGGGCCTTGCCATGCGCGGCAAGAAGGTAGTGCTGGTGGACACCGACACGGGCCTTCGCAACCTGGATTTGCTGCTGGGCCTGGAAAACCGCATCATGTATGATTTGATTGATGTTACCGAGGGACGTGTGCCTTATAAGAAGGCACTGGTGCGCCACAAGAAGTATGAAAATCTTTTCTTGCTGCCCACTTCTCAGGTGAAGGACAAGACTGCTGTGAACCCTGAGCAGGTGGTGAAGCTCTGCGAAGAGCTGCGCCAGGAGTTTGACTACATCATTATCGACTGTCCCGCCGGCATTGAGCAGGGCTTCAAGACTGCCATTGCCGCTGCTGATGTGGCCATCGTGGTGACCATGCCGGAGATTTCCGCTGTCCGCGATGCTGATAAGATTATCGGCGAGCTGGGCCGTGCCGACAAGGAAAACATCAAACTGATTGTCAACCGTATCCGTCCTCAGATGGTGGAAAGCGGCGATATGCTGGATATGGACGATATCAATGATATCCTCTCCCTGGAGTGCATCGGCCAGGTGCCTGATGATGAGATGGTGGTCACCAGCACCAACCGCGGTGAGCCATGTGTGGCCCTGAACGGTTCCAAGGCTGGCCAGGCTTATAGGAATATTGTGGGTCGCATCTGCGGTGAGGCCATCCCCTTTATGACTTTCCAGAAAGAGGGCTGGCTTAAAAAACTCAAACATAAATTCTTCAATCTCTAAGGGAGGTGGCATGACTTATGATGGAAGCATTGATGAAGATTTTTGGCAGAAAAGAGCCTTCAGGAAAAGTGGCTAAGGACCGTCTGAAGGTGGTGCTTATCCACGACAGGGCTAACATTTCTCCCGAGGTCATGGAAAACTTGAAAAATGATATTATCAAAGTAATTTCTAACTACATGGATATCAATCGCAATGCCATGGAAATCTCCCTGGCCAACGATGATGATTCTGTGGCTCTGGTGGCCAATATCCCTGTGAGCCGCATGAAGCATGACAAGGGCGGAAACAAGTGAAAAAGGGCATGCTGAGGCGTATGGATTTTGCGTTGCTGCTGGCCTCTTTGGGCATCGTGGTGATGAGCCTCATTATCATCGGCAGCGCAACCCATATCAATACGCCTGGAGAAGAACGCTATTATTTCGTGCAGCGTCAGGGCATTTTTGCCATCATGAACGTGGCTGTGGCGGCGTTCCTCATGAATTTCGATTACAAGATGCTTCATGCTTACAGCAAGAAGTTCTACATCTTTAATCTGGTCATGCTGCTGGCAGTTATGCTGGTGGGACAATCTGCCCTGGGAGCCCAGCGCTGGATTTCCATAGGGCCTATCAGTATCCAGCCCTCAGAATTTTCCAAGCTTATCATGATTGTCTGCCTGGCCTCCATGCTGGAGGAAAGGGTAGGGCAGCTGAATACTTTGGAAGATTTGTTGCCTGTGGCAGTCTACCTGGGGGTGCCCTTCCTGCTGGTGCTGAAGCAGCCAGATTTGGGAACCTCCCTGGTATTCATGGCCATCTTCTTTGGCATGATTTTTGTTTCAGGTGTCAGGCTGAAGCTGCTGCTGGGGATATTTGGGGCAGGTATTGCGGCTATGCCTATTTTATGGCATTTTCTCAAGGATTATCAGAAAATGCGCATCATGGTCTTTATGGACCCGAATGTGGACCCGTTAGGCTCCGGCTATCATATCATCCAATCCAAGATTGCCATTGGCTCCGGCATGCTCTTTGGCAAGGGGCTTTTTGGAGGCACTCAGAGCCAGCTGAACTTTTTGCCTGAGAACCACACGGACTTTATCTTTGCTGTGGTAGGGGAGGAGCTGGGCTTTGTGGGCGCGGTGTTCCTGCTGCTCTTGTATCTGGTGGTCCTTTGGCGGGGCATTCAGATAGCCAAGGATGCGGGAGATATCTTTGGCAGGCTGTTGGCCGTGGGCATTACTTCCATGTTTGCTTTCCATGTGCTGGTAAATGTGGGCATGACCATGGGCATTATGCCTGTGACGGGCATACCTCTGCCTTTGATGAGCTATGGTGTCAGTTCGCTGACCACCAATATCATGTGCATAGCCATCTTGATGAATATCCAGATGCGCAAGCAGAAATTAGTGTTTTAGATGTTGTTTTTGGGGAGACCCCGGAGCTTTATGCGGGGTCTTCCTTTCGCGTTTTAGTTTTACTTTGTTCTAGCTGTTTGGTGCCTTCCTCTTTGGCGGGGGAGGCGTTTTAGGAGGAAAAGCATGTCAAATGCACGAACCGTACAGGTGCCCCATGAGGTGCTGCAGTCGGTGTTGAAGCCTTCCCGTTATACCGGGGGCGAGTGGAACGCAGTGCACAAGGACTGGGATGAATCCCTTTGCCATTGGGCGCTGGCCCTGCCTGATGTATACGAGGTGGGCATGAGCAACCTGGGGCTGGCTATCCTTTATGAAATCCTCAACGCTGAGGAAAAGGTACTGGCAGAAAGGGTTTATGCCCCCTGGACTGATATGGAGGCAGAAATGAGGCAGCGCAGGATGCCACTTTTCGCCCTGGAATCCAAGCGGGAGATTGCCGGCTTTGATTTCCTGGGTTGTTCCCTCCAGTACGAAATGATTTACTCCAATGTGCTGAATATGCTGGATTTGGCTGGCATCCCTCTGTGGGCGGCGGACCGTGGCGAAGACATGCCCTTTGTGGTGGGGGGCGGCCCCTGCGTTTATAACGTGGAGCCTCTGGCAGATTTCTTCGACTTCTTCATTATCGGGGAAGGGGAGGATCTGGTTCGGGAGATTTCCCTGAGCTTCATTACCTGGCAGGGTGAGGGACGTCCCGGGGGACGCCGTGGCTTCCTGGAAAGGCTGTTGGAGATTCAGGGCATCTATGTGCCCAGCTTTTACCAGCCTGAGTACAGCGAGACGGGGGATTTCCCCCAAGGCCCAACCCATTATCTACAAGCGGGTCATCAAGGACATGAACACCGCCAAGTCCGTGGAGCGCCCCTTGGTGCCCTTTATGGACATTGTGCATAACCGCATTATGCTGGAGCTCTTCCGGGGCTGTTCCCGCGGCTGCCGCTTCTGTCAGGCGGGTATCTGCTATCGTCCCGCCCGGGAGCGCCGGGAGGAGAATCTGCGTAAGATGGCCAGGAAGCTGGTGGATTCCTCCGGCTATGACGAAATGAGCCTGACCTCCCTGTCCTCGGCAGATTATTCCTGCCTGGGCCGTCTGGTGGATGACCTGCTCCATGATTTCAAGGAGGAGAAGGTGAGCTTCTCCCTGCCCTCCCTGCGTATAGACAGCTTCTCCATTGACCTGGCCCATAAGATGCAGCAGGTGAGAAAATCCGGCCTCACCTTTGCCCCTGAGGCAGGCACTCAGCGCCTGCGGGATGTCATCAACAAGGGGGTTACCGAAGAGAACCTGCTGACTGCCTGCGGGGCAGCTTTCCGTCAGGGATGGAAGCAGGTGAAGCTCTACTTTATGATGGGCCTGCCCACGGAGACTGATGAGGACATTATCGGCATTGCCAAACTGGCTAAGAAGGTGGTGGACCTGTACACGGAAATCAAGGGTCGTCGCGGGGTGAAGGTCACTGTTTCTGTGTCCTGCTTTGTGCCCAAGCCCTTCACGCCCTTCCAGTGGTTCGGCCAGCTGCCCATTGAGGAATTTGAGCGCCGTCAGCGTTTGCTGAAGGAGCATATTACGGACAGGGCCATCACTTTCAATTATCACGATGCCCGCCTGTCTGTTATCGAGGGTGTTTTCGCCAGAGGTGACCGCCGTCTTTCTAAGGTGCTGTACCAGGCCTGGCAGGACGGTGCCAAGTTCGACGGCTGGTCTGACCTGTACAAGGATGAAATCTGGCACCAGGCCTTTGAGAAGTGCGGTGTGGACCTTAGCTACTACAATGCCCGTCATCGGGAGTTCGGTGAAGCTTTGCCCTGGGCCCATACTTCTCCGGGGGTGAACGAGGAATTCCTGCGCCGGGAATGGGATAAGGCCATGCAGGGGGCCCTCACTGAGGATTGCCGCCGGGGCCGTTGCTCTGCCTGTGGTATCTGCACCAATGTGGTGGATTTTGCCAAAGAAGAGGAAATAATCAAGGCAGAAGAAGCTTTTGCCGCCAGTGTCAGGGGGGACGGCAAGGCTGTGCAGGAAGCTCTGGGCAGCGGCGCTGCTGATGGGGAAGGCGTGTTCAAGCCGGGCAAGGCTCAGAAGGGTTCACCACAGCATCCTGGTTCCCAGCGCATACTTTACAAGTATCGGGCGGAAATCACCAAGGGGGATGAGCTGCGCTATGTGTCCCACCTGGACTATGCCAACATCTTCCTGCGGGCCTTCGACCGCTCCAAGCTGCCCATGGCTTATTCCGAGGGCTTCAACCCCCATATGAAGGTGGCCTTTGCCTCTGCCCTGTCCCTGGGTGTCACCAGCCAGGCAGAGTACATGGATTTTGAGCTGACCAGGGAAGTGGCCCAGCCAGAGGTCTGGGACAAGCTGAAG
>CAJOIN010000002.1:2090-39880 GCA_905234515.1 uncultured Selenomonas sp. | reverse complement strand
CGTCATGAGTGGAAGGAACGCCGCCCCCCCTCTCCGCCCCTGATAGGCGTAATGGCACTATCGGAGGACGAGCACAGCTGAACGTCGCAGCCGTAAGCGTGAACAAGGAAACCGAAGCCCCCCGAACCCCGAGCAGACACTTCTGACCGACTGGACAGGCGGGAACGTAGTCCCTGCAGGCCCGGAGCTGGTCGTAAGGTCAGCTCTGGGCTGGAAGGGACGAAGTGAAGCCTGTCCACCAAGGGAAGATGTGTCCTGCGAGGCGAACTCCCGCCCTCCGAAGCGTGAGTTTCGGCAGGGCTGTGACGGAGCGACGTGGGCGACGTGCCCACCAAAGCCCCGTGACAGCCCTGCCGCGGGCCAGCTGCGGGCCGTGCCCCCAGGGACGGGGGCACCAAAAAACGTCAAGGATGACCGTGCTCATGGATGAGCACTACAAATAATAATCCCTCATGGACGAGGGCAACCATCGAGCCCCATAGAGGGCTGCCATTTCGTGTAAAGGACGCTCTGCATAAGAGCATTGGCAGCTTTCCCAGGTGGTGAGCCGTGGCTGTTCTGAGCAGGGAATGTATCAAGTTATGGCGGCAGCCTTTCCATAAAAAAAGACCCGTCTACCACACAGACGGGCTTTGCTATGCCAATATACCTTTCCTGATAAAAACATTATTTCCCAAAAGTGGGGATTGTGTTTTGTAAATGCTGATACTAACTTGATACTAACCAACTGAACTTCTACGACTAAAATAGCCCAAATTAGACAACGGCTACAAGTAAAAAGCCTTTGTTTATGCGGGTTTGCACTACTTAGTGTAAAATAGGCTATTGCTCAGGGCTGACTCAAAATCTGGCGTTGGCAACAACGTATCGGTTCAAGTCCGATTTCCGGCACCACTTGAAATCAGAAGCTTTGAGGCAAAATGCCTCGAAGCTTTTTTCATGCCTTTTTACAGGGTACATCCCCATCTTAGGAGGTTTTAGCATGACCCAAGAAGAATTCCATAAGCTCGTCCACCTCGTAATGGACTCACCTGCTCATCCCCCCGAAAGCCTTTTCACCGGCGGCATGGACAACTGGCGGGCCAGGGCCCGTTTAGCTCATTTCCTTGCCATGAAAGGTATAGATAAGACCAAGGAAGCCCTGGAGCTTTTCCGCAGCGTGGTGGAAGCAGAGGTAGATGAGGAAAACCCTGAAGAAGTGGAAGAAAAGGCCTACGCCCTGCAGCGCCTCTGCCTGCTGGAAAAGGGCCTCAATCAGGACGAAAAAGCCTTGAATCACATCAACGCCGCCATCGAGCTGGCAGAGAACACGGACTTCCTATACAAATACCTGCTAAGGGGTGAGCTTTGGGCTGACCGTTGGAACCTCATGCACAAGATGAAAATGGCCGAGCAGGCAGAGGCAGAGGTAGATGAGCGCATTGAGGCCTACAAGGACCTGCCCATCCAGCACAACAGCTACCTTTACTACGGCTACCGCTTCAAAGCCCACCTCTCTGCGGAGCGTGGTGACGGCACTCTCATCGCCAAAGATTATATGCACATGGCCCTCCATGCCATGGAAATCCCTGAGAAGAACCAGGCTGCCCTGGACCATGCCTTCGCTGCCACCCACGACAACACTCCCTTTATCCTCTCCGAAATAGACAAAGCCACCCCCAACCCGGACACCCTGCACTGGGATATCTAAAAAACAGACCGCCTTTTGCACATGTTTGCAAGAAGCGGTCTGTTTTAATGACCTTTTGCTTTAGAAATAAAAGAAGCTGTCTAGCACTCAGCTAGGCAGCTTCTTTTATGATATATCAGCTTTTACCAATCTATGCGCATAGATTAAAGGGCACGCTGAACCTTACCTGAACGCAGGCAACGGGTGCAGACGTTAACACGCTTGACCTCACCTTCAACCACAGCACGAACGCGCTGAATGTTGGGCTTCCAGGAGCGCTTCGTCTTCAGATGGGAATGGCTGACGTTGTTACCGGACAGCTCACCCTTTGCACAAATTTCGCAAACACTTGCCATATCGCTACACCTCCTTACTGGACGTTGAAAACCTTGAGTGGTATGGCTTCCAAACAGAACAAAAATATTTTATCATAAAGAAAGAGCCTTAGCAAGGAAAAGTTTCAGAACTTTTTCCTGCCAAGGCTTTTTTCTTGACATCATTCAGTCAAGGAGATTATTACTCCTCGCTGGCAGACTTCTTGCTGGCAATCTTTTCCTGTACCAGCTTGATGAAGTCCTCAGCTGCCATGGATTGGGTTTCCTTCTCGCCGTAGCGGCGGACCGTCACAGTGCCATTCTCTACTTCCTGGTCCCCCACTACCAAAGCATACGGAATCTTCTTCACCTGGGCTTCACGGATTTTATAGCCCGTCTTTTCGTTGCGGTCATCCACCTCAACGCGGAGGCCCAGGTCAAACATCTTTTTCTTCAGCTCATAAGCATAGTCAGCATGCTTATCCGTGATGGGCAGGATCTTCACCTGCACGGGAGCCAGCCATACCGGGAAAGCGCCGGCATAGTTCTCGATGAGAATACCGATGAAGCGCTCGATGGAGCCGTACACCACGCGATGAAGCATGACAGGGCGGTGCTTCTCGCCGTCCTCACCCACATAGGTCAGGTCGAACTTCTCAGGCATGAGCATATCCAGCTGGATGGTACCGCACTGCCAGGTACGGCCGATGGAATCACGGAGGTGGAAGTCAATCTTCGGGCCGTAGAAGGCGCCGTCACCCTCGTTGATGATGTACTCAAGGCCGCGGTGCTCCAGAGCATTGCGGAGCGCATTGGTAGCATTCTCCCAAATCTCATCAGAACCCATGGAATCCTCGGGACGGGTGGACAGCTCTGCCGTGTAGGACAGGCCGAAAGTGCTGTAGACCTCATCGAACAGGTCGATGGTATGCTGAATTTCCTCCTCAATCTGGCTGGGAGTGATAAAGAGATGGGCATCGTCCTGGGTGAAATTGCGGACCCGGAACAGGCCGTGGAGAGCACCGGAGAGCTCATGGCGGTGCACCAGGCCCAGCTCGCCCATGCGCAGGGGCAGGTCGCGGTAGCTGTGCGGGTGAGACTTGTACACCAGCATGCCGCCGGGGCAGTTCATAGGCTTCACAGCGTAATCTTCATCATCGATCTTCGTGAAGTACATGTTTTCCTTATAATGATCCCAATGGCCGGAAGTCTCCCAGAGCTTGCGGTTCATGATCATGGGCGTCTTGATTTCCTGATAGCCATAGCGGCGGTGCACTTCGCGCCAGTAATTGATGAGCTCGTTGCGGATCACCATGCCGTTGGGGTGGAAGAAGGGGAAGCCAGGGCCTTCCTCATGGAGGCTGAAGAGGTCAAGCTCCTTGCCCAGCTTGCGGTGGTCGCGCTTGGCAGCCTCCTCCAGCATGTGCAGATACTCGTCCAGGTCAGCCTGCTTCTCGAAGGCCGTGCCATAGATGCGCTGGAGCATCTTGTTCTTCTCGCTGCCGCGCCAGTAAGCTCCTGCCACGCTCTGGAGCTTGAAGGCCTTGACCTTGCCCGTGGAAAGCACATGGGGGCCGGCGCAGAGGTCCGTGAACTCGCCCTGGGAGTACATGGAGATGATAGCATCCTCCGGCAAGTCCTCAATGAGCTCTACCTTGTAGTTCTCCCCCTTCTCCTTGAAGAAGGCGATGGCATCAGCGCGGCTGACTTCCTTGCGCTCCAGCTTCAGGTTCTCCTTGACGATCTTCTTCATTTCCTTCTCGATATCCCGCAGGTCAGCCTCCGTCAGCTGGCGGTCAATATCGAAGTCATAGTAGAAGCCGTTATCAATGGCAGGGCCGATAGCCAGCTGCACATTGTTGTCCTTATAGAGGCGCTTAACGGCCTGTGCCAGGATATGGGAAGCCGTATGGCGCAGAGCCCAGCGGCCATCCTCTTCTTCAAAGGTCAGGAAATCCACCTGGCAATCCTTGTCCAGGACGCGGGTAAGGTCTACGGTCTCGCCGTCCACCTTGGCAGCCAGCACCTTCTTGGCCAGGCTGTTGCTCACCTGCTTCACAAAATCGATTACGGACGTACCCTCGGCTACTTCGCGCACCGCACCGTCTTTCAGCGTGATTTTCAGCATGAAAATTCCTCCTAAAACCGCCCCGGACACCCGCAGGAAAGCGTATCCAAAGACGTAAAACTAAAAAAGACCCGCCCCTTCAATCTAATGAAGGGACGAGTCACAAACTCGCGGTTCCACCCTGCTTGCCCTGAAAACTCAGAGCCACTTTGGACATTTTTAACGGAGATTGCTCCGGCAAGACCTACCCACCAAAGGCTTCGGCCCTGCAGCTTGGAAGGGGTAATCATCTGCTTTTTCCCACAGGGCTTTCAGCCAAGGCCCCGCTCTCTGAAGAGACTGCCGCAGACATCATGTCTTCCGCATTGCTTTTACCATATTTATAAGAGCAATTATAAGAGCCCTGCCACGCCCTGTCAAGGTATTTTTCTTGTATCACCGCTCCCCTTCTGATAAAATTAAGTTAAGCAAAAAATGCAGGGAGGAAGCAGCCATGACCACCGTACACGGAGCCGTCATCATTGAGCAGGGGGTGACCTTTGCCGTCATTGCCGTGAGGCCAGAGGTGACGCGCTACACCATCAAGCTGACCAGGGCCCGCCGCGCCCTCTCCCGCTTCTTCCCCAACATGCCCATAGTCCTCATGAGCCAAGATAGCAATGGCACACCGCATTTCTATGGCAGAAAGGATATCGTAGACTTTCTGAAATCCATCCGCCTGGACCAGATTCCCTGGAAGGAATACCACATTTATTAAGCCCATATCATAAGCAAGGGGCACAGGTACAGCAAAACTGCACCTGTGCCCCTCTTTACCGGAAAATATTTGTTTACTTCAGGAACCCGTTGACAATCTGTTCCTCGGCTTCTTTTTCTGTCAAACCAAGGGTCATGAGCTTGATAAGCTGGTCGCCGGCAATCTTGCCGATGGCGGCTTCATGCACCAGCATGGCGTCCACGTTGTTGGCTTCCAAAGAAGGCACGGCCAGAATCCTGCCCTCGTCCATGATGATGGAGTCGCACTCCGTATGACCATGGCAGGCGGCGTTGCCTACGATGCGGAGATCCAGCTTCTGATAGGACTTGTCCTTGGCTACGCCCCTGGATACCACATCGGCGCTAGAGTTTTCACCGTCCAGGTTCACCTCATATTCGCTGTATGCGTACTGGGTGCCATGGGTCATCAGACGCTCCCGCACGATGAGGCTGGCATCAGCCTTGAGATTGGCCCTGGTGGTACGACTGGTGGAGTCAACGCCCTTGATCTGCACCATTTCCATCTCCATGGAGCTGCCCTTTTCCATGGTCACCTCGGTTACAGGATTCAAAATGCGCTGTCCGTCACCTGCGCCTGAGCCATAGTGCTTTTCCACATACTTGACCTTGGCATTCTCCCCCACAAAGAAGCGGTGCACACCATCATGCTCTGAATCCTGATTGCCGCAGTTGTCAATGCCGCAGCCAGCCACAATCACCACATCTGCTCCCTCGCCGATGTAGAAATCATTATACACCGTTTCCTTCATGCCGCTCTCGCTCATGACCACGGGAATATGCACGCTCTCGTTCTTGGTGCCGGGCTTGATGCGGATATCGATGCCGGAGCCATCTTCCTTGGAGGTTATCTCAATATTGGCGCTGCTGCCACGCCCCACAGACTTGCCATTGGCCCTCAGATTGTATGCCCCTTGTGGTACCTCGTGCAAGCCGGCTACCTCCAACAGCAGTCTTCTCTGTATCTCGTCCATCTTTAACATAGAAGAGCCTCCTCACTGAAATTTCCTGCACATAGGCATACTGACTTCCGTATCCATGATCTTGGGCAGAATGTCCTTGCCGGAGCCATGCTCCTGCACCCTGCCCTCTGCCAGCACGACGATTTCGTCTGCAATCTGCAAAATGCGTTCCTGATGAGAAATGATGATGATTGAGCTTTCCTCTATTTCCTCCCGCATTTTCTCAAAAATGCGGATAAGGTTCTGAAAGCTCCACAGGTCAATGCCCGCCTCCGGCTCGTCAAAAATGGAAAGGCTGGTCTTGCGGGCCAGAATGGTGGCAATTTCGATGCGCTTCAGCTCGCCACCTGACAGAGAGCTGTTTACCTCCCTGTTCACATAGTCATTGGCGCAAAGTCCTACCTCGGAAAGATAGTCACAGGCCTTGATATGGGAAATCTTCTTCCCTGCCGCCAGACGCAACAGGTCAATGACCTGCAGACCACGAAAACGCACGGGCTGCTGAAAGGCGAAGCTGATGCCCATCTTTGCCCGCTCCGTGATACTCTTGTCAGTAATATCCTCCCCGTCCAGATAAATCCTGCCAGAGGTGGGCTGCTCAATGCCCGCTATAATCTTGGCCAGAGTAGACTTGCCGCTGCCGTTAGGCCCCGTGATGACCACGAATTTCCTGTTGTCCACAGTGAGACTCAAATCCTGGATAATATCCACCTGGCTGTTGCCCTCAGTCACATGGAAGGAAATGTTCTTAAGTTCCAACATGTATATCTTGCTCTCCCTTCCGGTTTGCAATAATTCTTGGCTTTCGTATACATTATACCCTATTGACAGGCCTTTGTTCAAATATTGCTTGCTTTTTTCTTTTGACCTATTGACTTTTTGACTTTTATGGATATAATAAGAATTGTAAGGAGAACAGGAACGCAGATGAGCTCCTGAAACCTTACAGCCAATGTTATATCATCCATGAAAGGAGATTGATCTATATGTTTGGTCTTGTTCCATTTGCACCGAGCAATGAACTCATGAGAGAAGGCAGCTTGTTCAATCGCCTGTGGGATGCCTTTGATACCCCCTTCACTAGCACAAGCAATCTTGGCTTCAAAGTCGATGTCAAAGACAACGGCACAGCCTATGAACTTACGGCCGACCTTCCCGGACTCAAAAAGGAAGACATAACCCTAAGCTATGAGAACAACTATCTTACCCTTTCTGCCCAGCGGGAAGAAAACAATGACCAGCAGGACAGCGAAGGCAACTACATCCGCCGTGAGCGCAGCTACGGACAAATGTCTCGTTCCTTCTATATCAGTGGCATTGACAAAGAAAAAGCCACGGCTGAATTCAAAGACGGTGTTCTGAAGGTCCAGCTGCCCAAGCTTCAGGAGCAGGCAGCCACCACCCACCAGATTCCCATTTCCTGCGCCGAATAACCCCCTTGTCCCTTCTTGCAAATTCCTATAAATCTCTTAACGGCAGAAGCCGCCTATCCCTTTGGACAGGCGGCTTTTTCCGTTATTCCCTGGCCGCTTCAGGAAGGCCCTTTGCCCCTACCTGGCACTCACGCGTAATTTTGCCATCTTCCGCCCCCAGCTCGCTCATGTTGAAATGCATGGGGTCAGCCATTATGTAGAAAACCTTGTCCATATCGCTGTCCTCTGTAAGCTCAGCATAATTATCCGGAATGTCTGCCCGGCGTGTCATGTGCCGCAGCATGGGGACATGAACGGGAACTTTTCCCGAAATATCATAGATACGTGTACTCTCCCATATCTCCCCTGCATCCAGGGCATCCACGTATAAATACCTGCGCCCATCTGCCAAGCTTACCAGCACGGGGCGCAGGCCGCCTGCTTCCCCTGAGTCATCAAGCTTCTTGTCATCCACAGTTACGAGAATACCACTGTCTGAACCACCAACCTTGATAGAGGAATTCCTGCCCTTGGCAAAGGATGTACGCACCTTATTGTATGGCAAAAGTTCCATGCAATAGGAGGCAGGGGCATGGCGGTATCTCTCATGGAAAAGCCCAGGCTCCTCGTTAAACAGGATGGTGGCTGTGAAAATGCCCTCCATAAAGCTGCCAATAAGATAGGGATTGAAATAGAAGGTTGCACCGCACGGGTCCAATGTCCAAGGGATTGTGCCATTCCCCACCATCTGCTCCACCATTTCCTTCAGGAGTGTGCTGCCGCCACTTTCCATGAAGGAGGCCTTAGGGTAATCCTGGCGCAGGCGGCTTTCGATAGCCGCCATGAGCGCTTTCCTGTCTGTGAAAACATCGTCAAGAGTGAGCTCTTTCCCCGTACTGACATCAAAATTCCGTCCCATAACACCGTAGATATTATGGGCACCACCTTCATAGCCCTCCCCATACTCCAGCAGGCTTACTGCCAAAGTATCGGCGCGGCGCACAAAAACATCAGAAAATGTTTCGTGGGGGACAAAGGATGTCGAGCCATATGCCTTTCGCTCCTCCCTGTCCTCAATGGCTCTGGCAAGCATATCCTCCCGCAGTTGCTGGCGTTTTTCCACCACCGCCTTGTTATAGGCCCACAGGGCCTCCTGCATTGCCCCGGTATCCTCGCCGGAGCCCACCAGGGTCACGATGGTACGAGAAGAACGCAAAAGCTCTCCTTCCGTATCACGGTCTATCGTATAATGGGTACCAACCGACAGCTGTATCGGCCTAAGAGTTTTATCCACATAACTGGCTGCCTCACAAACTGCCACATTTTCCCCAGCTGCCAGCAAAAGCCCCGTGCAAGCAAAGGAAGAAAGGGCCACGGCTGCCCCCAGCGCAAGAGGGGCAGCTATTTTCTTTAATTGCCGCATGTTATACTCCTTTCAATCCAACAGTATAATACGCATTTTTCCCGTTATTTATGTCCCCCCTCCTTCATTATGCCGCCTCATATAATATTATGAAGGACCTGCTCCCAGTTTGACTTTGAAGGATATTTCCCTGGGAGTATCCATCTGCTCAAATTGTATCAAATAGGCACCTTTATCCGTATCTACGGAAAGGATTTCGCCTGTGCCAAATACCCTATGCTCCACCTTGTCTCCCTTGGCATATTGGGCTTTTTTATCCACTTCCCTATGCTCCATGTATCTTTCCATGTCTTTGATATATCCCCAGGCATCCTGTTTCTCCCTATCAGGAATTGGATGGGCATATTCCAGCAGATCTTCGCCAATCTCTAAAAGGAATCTTGAGGGATACCTCAAGGATTCATCAAAATTTACCCCGGCTGCCGCTGACAGATATAGTCTTTTCTGGGCCCTGGTCATGGCCACAAAGGCCAGCCTCCGCTCTTCCTCCATGGCCTCCCTGGTTTTGGTCTTTCTGGAGGGAAACACCCCTTCATTCAGCCCGCAGAGGAACACATAGGGGAACTCCAGCCCCTTAGCTGTATGCACGGTCATAAGCTTTACCCTGTCCCCCTGGCCTGCCGTGTCACTGTTGGTGAAAAGGGCCACCCTGGCCAGATAGTGCTCAAGCATGGCCTCCTCCCCACAGGAGGTTTCATATTCGTAGATGGACTGCTTCAGCTCCGCCAGATTATCCAGCCTTTCCTGGCTGCCCTCGGTGCGGAGCATTTCCTCATAGCCACTGGCATCAAGGAGTTCAGACATCACCTCGGAAACAGGCCTGCCGCTGTAGCTGGAGGAGAATTCCTCTATCAGGGAAACGAAGGATCCGGCCTTGGTCCGCTTGAAAAGCTCATGTTCAAGATTCCGGCTCAATGCCTCATAAAGGCTGCACTTATTCTGCTCTGCAAACTCCTGCAGAAAAGCCATGCGCCGCTCCCCCAGATTCCGCTTGGGCACGTTGGCAATGCGCTGGAAGGACAAATCATCCCTATAGGCAATCATCCTCAGGTAGGACAGGGCATCCTTGATTTCCTTCCTGTCAAAGAAGTGAGTGCCGCTATAGAGCACATAGGGAAGCTCCTCCTTCATAAAAACTTCTTCGAGGGGACGCGTGAGATAATGTGCCCTGTAAAGAACGGCAATCTCCCGATAGGGCACACCCGCCCCATGGAGCTTGGCAATCTCCCCGGCAATCCATTTGGCTTCCTTTTCCGGGGAATCACAGCTGGAGCACAGCACCGATGCCCCATCTGGCAGAGTAGGTAACAGCTTCTTCTCTATGCGGAAACGGTTTTTATCTATGAGCGCATTGGCAACCCTTAAAATTTCCGGGGTAGAACGGTAGTTCTCCATCATAAAAATAGTCTTGACCGGCTTAAATTCCTGGTCAAAGTTCTGGAGATAGCGAATATTGGCGCCTCGCCAGGTATAGATGGTTTGGTCCGGGTCCCCCACCACGAAGAGATTCTTATGATATCCACAAAGGATTTTCATCAGCCGGTACTGGAGCTCATCTATGTCCTGGAACTCATCTATCATGATATATTCCAGCCGCTTCTGCCACTTGAGACGCAGATCCTCATGCTGCTCAAAAATATACAGGGTGAATTTTATGAGGTCATTGTAGTCAAGGCCGAAGCACTTCTTCTCCTGATAGAGATAGCCGTAAAAGATTATATCTGCCGGCTCCACAGCACTCAGGTATTTTTCCTTGATGGCTTCCTGTGACATATCAATCATATCCTGATAGTACTCAGGCTCAGTGAAGACTTTCCTTATCTCAATCATATCCCGGGCTTTGGCAAAGGTCATATCCCGCAGGGACAGCTTCCTCTCCTCGTAGATAATCTTGAGCATGGCATCGATATCGCTGTTGTCCAGCACCAGAAAGCTCTTGGGATACTGCACTGCATGGCTGTCCTCCTGCAGTACAGAAACGCAGAAACCGTGGAAAGTATTGATATATCCTGTATCATTGTCCCCGGTAAGCCGATGAATCCTCTTTCTCATCTCAGCAGCAGACTTATTTGTAAAAGTCACGCACAGTATATTCCCGGGCATAATGCCCAGCTCATTCACCAGGTAAGCAAACCTGTGGGTAAGGGCCCTGGTCTTGCCTGAGCCAGCCCCGGCAATAACGCGCACATATCCTTCAGTTTCCGTCACAGCTTTAAGCTGAGACTCATTGAAGCCCGCAAACAACTCATCTTCACCTTCCGCCATCTCAGTCCACCTTCTTCCTTTCCATTGCCCCTACCCTTGCCTCGCCTAAGCAATATAAACATTTATTACCTGGCCTATTTAATATGCCGACTGCTCCCATTCGACGTATGTATCCATTTTCGAATTCTTTCACATTTCCGCAAATCTCTTAAGGGCTATAATTTCTTCTTTGTTGTATAATTACAGAAGTAAACACATCTAAGGAGAACCTGCTATGACAAATTACGACCAGGAGTGGGATAAATTCCTGGGCATCAAGACCACTGGCCGGGATGACAGTATCTCTGACCTCACACGATACCCTTACGAGCCCACCGATTATCGTGTCCTGGAAATGCTTGCAAACACTGGATATATAGGCAAGAGCAACACCCTTCTTGACTACGGCTGCGGCAAAGGACGGGTCAGCTTTTTTCTCTCAGCCCAAACAAAATGCCGATCCATAGGCATAGAATATAATCCCCGGCTCCTTGAAAGGGCCAAAGCCAATCAGGAAAGCGCCCGACGAGGACACCTTGTAACCCTTGTACAGGGAGATGCTGTTGACTTTATTGTCCCCCAAAAAGCTGACAGAGCCTTCTTTTTCAATCCCTTTTCCCTTGATATTCTACGCCCGGTCATGATGAACCTGCTGACTTCCTGCAGAGAAAATCCCAGGGATATGTTGCTATTCTTCTATTACCCATCAGCCTTCTACTGTGAATATCTGGAAAAACTAGAGGCTATATCCCACACTGAAACACTGGATTGCCGCCCTGGCCCCGATGCCGACCCCAGGGAAAAACTTATGATTTTCAAAATGACAGGATATTGAGCCAGCGCTTTCTAGTTGCCTTCAGGGCAGATAAATCTCAGTCCACCTGGGACAGGAAAGCAAATATATTTCTCCAATACGTCTCCCCGTCATCCTTCATGGCATCCCCATGGCCGGCGCCTTTCACTAAAAACTTTTCCTTGCGAGCTTTGCAGGCAGCATAAAGCTCTTCCATCATGATGGGAGGAACCAACTTATCCTCACTTCCATGGACAAACAAGACTGGTACCTTTATCCGCCCCACCACCTTGATTGGCGCAGCCTCGGATACCTTGGCACCTGTTTTCAGGCCGCTGACCACATCAACAAACTCCATGATAGGAAACGACGGTAGTCCAAATATCACCCCCAGCTGCTCCGAGAACATCTCGTGAGCGCTGGTATATCCACAATCCTCAATAACTGCGGAGAGGTTCACTGTATCCTCCCTGGCCGCTGCCATCAACACTGTGGCAGCCCCCATAGATACTCCATGGAGCACAATTTCAGCCTCGGGGTGCTTGGCTGCAATTTCCTGGGTCCAAAGAGCAATTTCCTCACTCTCCTTTACTCCCATGGTAATGTACTGCCCCTCACTTTTCCCGGAGGCACATAAATCTGGAGTCAGCACATGATATCCCCTCTCAAGGTATTTCTCTGCATAATCCCCCGTATACCGTTGGTCACGCCCATAGCCATGGACAAGAACTGCCCACTTCTCTCCCGGATTGTCTGGCAGCAGGTGCGTAGCAACAACCTTTCGTCCGTCACTGGTAGTGAGTTCCCATTCCTCACTTGGCGTCTCTGGCCAGGCAGGAATCAGGCGGCCTTTATCCTGAATGCGCTCACAAGCAGGCGGCAGAGCCATTGGGTCAACATCGTTGCCACGTTTCAAGGCATACTCCACAAAGTATGCCCCAATGAAATAAGCCAATGCCACAACTCCTGCCAACAGTACGAGAATAGCACCGCCTAAAATCTTCCTCCCATACCTTTTCATCGTGCTTCTCCACCACTTTTAGATTCCAAAACAATTAACCTGCTATCTCACTTACATATCCTGGACAATAGCCAATGAGGCAGCAGCGAGGCCAAAATCCTATGCATAAAGCTTACAGGGTCAGGGGTACAAACCACTGTCCCCCGTTTGGCTGCTGCCATAGACTTTCTTACCACTCTGTCCACTTTAGTGGCCCCGGGCATATCAAAGTAAGCATTATGCTTATCCGTTTCTCTGGCCCTGGTCACAAACTCCGTATCTTTGATCCAGAAGGGACATACTGCCGTAACTGTAATGCCTGAATCCTGCAACTCTACACTGAGGGATCGGCTGTAGGAGAGCAGGAAGGCCTTGCTGGCTGCATATACTGCCAAATTGGGAATGGGCTGGAAAGCGGAACAGGAAGCTATCTGAAGGATATGACTGCCCTTTCCCATATGGGTTATGCACATTTCTGTAATGGCCAGGGCAGCCCGACAGTTGAGGTCTACCATTTGCTGAAGTTTCATCCTCGGGCATTCCCGACTGAGGCCAATACAGCCAAACCCAGCCGCGTTGATAAGATATGCCACCTGAAAATCGCCTGCCCTCCCCTCTTTCTGAAGCAAATCGTCTAGTTCATCCAAAGATGCTTCAACAGTGAGGTCTAGGGACAGATAGCGGCAGTCAGTTTCAAGTTTCTCCGCCAGCTTAGTCAATTTCCCTTCGCGTCTGGCCACCAGCCATATCTCATTCAAACCTTCCTTATCCAAAAACTGGGCAAAGCCTGCCCCTAAGCCGCTGGAAGCACCAGTAATAATGGCAATCTGCTTCATTTTACATCCCATACCTTTCAAGTCCGCCTAATCCATTACCTTCTGAGCTTCCGTCTTTATCTCCTACATCAATATTCGTAGCCCTTACGAGCCTCGACACCTTTATCATAGTAGTGCCTGACTTCCTTCATATCTGTCACCAAATCAGCATGCTCAATCAGCCAGTCAGGGGCACATCTTCCTGTCAGGACCAACTCCACCTTCCTCGGCACCTTATTCAGCAATTCTTCGACAATGTCTTTTCCTATAAGTCCAAAATGCAAAGCCACATTTATCTCATCCATGATTACCAAATCGTATTTTCCTGAGGTTGCTGCCCCAGACACCTCTTTAAAATCATTTCTTATCAGGTCAACATAATCATGAGGCGGCTCTCCCTTGGGGAATATTACTACGCTGTCACCCAGCTTATCCTGTAACGACTTACTCAATGTACCTTCTTCTGCAATAAAAAACGGTTTGCCGCTAGTTCTTAATGTAAGCTCGGGAAAGCGCTCTTGCAGCACCTTCTGCTCGCTATAGGCAAGGCTCTTCATGAACTGCATAATATAAACTTTCCTGCCTGCCCCTATAGCCCTAATAGCCAGTCCTATAGCCGCTGTGGTCTTGCCCTTCCCGCTTCCTGTATAAACCTGAAGCATAACAATTACCTCATCACGTATGTTTCCACCCGCATAGACTTGCCATCCGTAGAGAATTTAACCTCTCCGTCCTGATCTGTACGCAATACCTTTGCGCCCTGAGCACGCAAACGCTCCAGCACCTCTGCTTGGGGGTGGCCAAAACTGTTTCCCGCCCCTACACAGATTATAGCATAATGTGGAGCGACAGCTTGCAGAAACTCCTTAGAGCTGCTGGTATTTGAACCGTGATGGCCTACTTTCAGCACCGTACAATGAATATTTCTGCCCTTCTCCATAATCAGCTTTTCATTTTCCTTCGTCAAGTCCCCTGTTATCAGGAAACTGGCATTGCCATAAACTATCCGATAGACATTAGATGCCTCATTGCCAGCCTCCTGACCTTTGACTGATAAGGCCGGCGCAAAAACCACCTCGATACGAACACCATCCACTTCAAAAACCTCACCTTCATGGGCTGGATGGAGTTTTTGCAGCAACAGGCTGGCATCGCCCAAGCCCATGCTCCGTGCATAGGCTTCACGTCCCTCGTCAGCCGTATAGACAGCGCCGACGGCCAGATTCTTTAGCACTGCACCAGAGCCTCCCGCATGGTCAGCATGGGCGTGGGTCAGGAAAATTGCATCTATTTCATTTACGCCATAATGCCTTAAATAGGGCAGAATTACACGTTCCCCCGTGTTAAACGCCCCAGGCTCGTTGCCATTCCTCTCGCCTCCACTATCAAAAAGTATATTTTTGCCATGAGGCGTATGCAGAAGAAGCGCATCACCCTGCCCACAGTCAATGGCTGCCAGAGTCATATAGTTTGGCTGGCTCAACCTATACCCAATGCCGAAAGCAAGAAAAGCCGCACATATTACCAACAGATACTTCCTGCGTGCATACAAGCCAGACATTATCTTCTGCCGCCAGGAATTCTTGAGCACCAGCAAGGCCAAAACCGCATAATAGACTGGGACAACCTGCCAGGGAAAGGCAGGGATCCAGATGTGGCTTCCCGGCAAAGAAGCCGTCCATCGTGCCATTTCATAGACCAGCCCCAATAGCAGGCTGTTGCCGGCATAGACCATCTTTCCCACCAGCGGTATCACAAAGGCTATCAGCCCTGCAGAAATGCCTATGACAATAATTAGCTCCACAATCGGCACTATGACAAGATTCGCCAGAAATGATGAGAGCGAAAGCTGATTAAAATACCAGGCCAGAATAGGAACTGTGGCAGCTTGCGCCGCAAAGGTGATGGACAGCCCCCCTGCCAGAAAGAACGAAACACGATGCGCCTGCAGCCATTCCCGCACAACCGGAGCCACATACAAAAGCCCCGCTGTAGCTGCAAAAGATAGCTGAAAACTGATATGGAATACCAGGAGCGGTGATACCGTCAGCATGAACAGCCCTGTTAAAATCAACAGTCTCCTGGCCTCTTTTTCCCTATCCAGAGCAAGCGCCAGAAAAGCCAGTCCTCCCATGACGGCCGAGCGTATAACAGGCGGCACCATCCCTGCCAGCAAGCTGTATATGGCAATAGTCGAAATCACCAACGCCGCCCTGGCCATGCCCGGCAATCGCAAAAATGAGCCAAGCCAGGCCATGACAGCTGCCAAGAGGCTGATATGCGAGCCAGAAACCGATAAGATGTGCACGATACCGGTGCTCGTGAAGGCTTCCAGCAGTTCCGGCTTTAGCCCCTGATAGCCGCCAAAGAGCATGGCAAAGATTGCAGCTGCATCCTCCTTGGGCATTACAGCATGCATGGAAGAAAGATAATGCGCCCTTACTCCTGACAAATGACGCAGGAGGCTTGTCCAGGCCGATACATCCTTTTCCGGCATTGCCTTGGCAATCACACCGCTTTTCCCAGCCATAAGGGTCGCGGTAATTCCCTGGCTGCGAAGCAAAAGCTCTGTATTTATCTGCCCAGGGTTGTGGAAACCGTGCGGCAGACGCAAAGAACCGTGGGCTGTCAGCTTATCGCCAATCTGAGGCATAATAACCGCTTCATCCTTGCTGATATGTGTGTAGACATAAAGACGCCCACTGGCCGGCTGAACTTCGTCCTTGGACGGCTTTATCTTTTCTGCCTGAAGACAATACCTGACAGAAATGCTCCCATCGCTGCGCTCCTTTGCTTGCGGCTCTTCTGCAATTCTTCCCTCAACTTTCAACTCCTGCCCTGCAAAATGCGAAATGTCATCATAAGGAAGCATCAGGCTGGCATGCATGCGCAAAAGTCCAAGAAAGAACGCTGTCAACAGGAAAGCTGGCCATACCTGCCTGCTGGCACGGAAAACACTCCAGGCAGACCATATCATGATGCCAATAAACACAATCAGCAAAGGCATAAAGGGCAAGGACGGAAGCGCCCATCCTGCTACAATGCCAAGACAAAGAATCCCTAGCAGGGAAAGCAAAAATTCTTCTTGATACTGTCCCATATTCATGGTGATATCCTCCCGCCGTATCTCTTCGATATCACCTCGCTATTTCCTGCCCTCTATTGCCATCTCCTCTATACAGCAATGATTAAGGCCAACACGCAGTCTTTGGCGTGTTGGCCTCTTTCCATCCATTATGGCGGTTTTATTTTACCTTATGCTTATTCCAGTGCATGGATAATCTGGTAGAGCTGTTCCTTGAGCTTTTTTACCTCTTCCATAGAAAACAGCTCTCCCTTCTGATTGACAAGCCCTCCCATCTGATATGGCACCTTTTCCGCTTCTTTCCTAAGGGCCTTGCCCTTATCTGTAATAGATACCATCAGAACGCGCTCATCCTCAGGATTGCGATATCTTTTCAGATACCCCATAGCTTCCAGCTTCTTCAGCACCGGAGTCAGTGTCCCGGAGTCCAGATACAAACGCCTGCCCAGGTCACGCATGGCCACCTCCTTTTCCTCCCACAACACCATCATGGTGATGTACTGTGCGTAGGTAAGGCCAATCTCTTTCAAGAAAGGATTATAGGCTGCCACGATTTTCCTGGCACAGGCATATACGGGAAAGCAAAGCTGGTTCTCCAGCAGCAGCGGGTCAAAGGTCTTTTTTTTAGCCATCTTATACACCTCCATCGTGCATTTATTATCTTAGCTAGATTTTATCATTATGCAACATGTATATCAAATGATATTCCCCAAAATTCTATTTGATAAAACATTATTTACTTGTCCTGTCCATCTATAGTTATTAAATTATACTATGCCTGCCCCTTATGGCCAGACCGTGTGCATATCAGTCACGAATGAAAAAAACGCTGCTGCCAGCCCCCTGCCGATCAGCAGGTATACTGGCAGCAGCGATCTAGTCAAAAATGCTGCTTACTCTTCCACAAACTCAATCTTGCAGTCCGACAAGGACTTGATTCGGGCCAGGGACTCCAAACGGTAGCCCGCCTCCCGGATGCGGTCTGCCCCAGCCTGGAAGGACTTTTCGATGGCGATGCCGATGCCCACCACCTGGCAGCCCCCTTGTTCCACGATATTGCAGAGGCCCAAGGCTGCATTGCCATCCGCCAGGAAATCATCAATGATAAGAACCTTTTCCCCTTTATCCAGGAACTTCTTCAGAATATAAACATTCTTGGTTTCCTTTTTGGTAAAGGAAGTGATAGGACAGGCATAGCTGTCCTCCTTCATGAGCACAGACTGATGCTTGCGGGCAAAGACGAATTTCGTCCCCAGCTCCGCCGCCACAGCCAAGGCAATAGCGATGCCAGAAGCCTCCACCGTCACCACTTTGTCGATCTTCACATCAGCAAAGCGCTTGGCAAACTCCCGGCCCATGGCCAGGGTCAGCTCCGGGTCAATCTGATGGTTCAGGAAGGAATCCACCTTCAGGATATTACCCGGCAGGCAAAAGCCCTCTTCCAAAATTCTCTGCTTCAATAATTCCATTCGGGCTTACCTTCTTCCTGTTCCTCATTCTCTGCCACTTCAACTTCACCCATGGCGCCGATTTCCATATCCTTGGGCAAAAGAGCACTCAAAAGCACGGAAATCACGAAGACCACCGCCACGCAGTTAGCACCGAAGACATCCTGCACCAGCTGGGGCATGGCCTGCCAGATGCCAGCCTCGCTGGCCTGGGTGGCGCCGATACCGAAGGACAGGGAGATAGCAGCAATGGTCACATTGCGCTGGTTCAGACCAGCAGCTGCCATCATCTGGATGCCGCTGACCATGATAGCGCCGAACATCATCACCGTGCAGCCCCCCAGCACAGGAGCTGGAAGGGAAGCAAAGAACGCCCCAATGGGATGGAACATGCTGGCCAGAATCATGCAGGCCGCCCCGGTCATGATGGTGAAGCGGTTCACCACCTTAGTCATGGCAATGAGGCCCACATTCTGGCTGAAAGAGGTGATGGGAGTACAGCCAAAGAGGGAGGAAATGGAGCTGGCAAAGCCATCGCAAGCCAAAGAGCCGGAAATCTCCTTTTCCTTGATTTCCCTTTTCAGACCTGCCATGGTCATGGCAGAAGTATCACCGATGGTTTCCGCAGCAGACACCAGGAAGATGATGGCCACGGAAACGATGGCCCCCCAGTTGAACTCAGGTGCAAAGGGCAGGAAAGCAGGCAGGGAGAAAAGGCTGCCGCTAAAAATCTGGGACAGGTCCACAATGCCTGCAAAAATAGAAACTATATAGCCCACTATCAAACCAAAGAGCACCGACAGTTGCTTCCAGTAAGACTTGGCAAAGATATTGAACAGCAAGCAGGAAGCCAGGGTAATAAAGGCAATGACAAGATTATCCATCATGCCGTAGCTTTCCGTATAGCCGCCGCCGAAAGAGCGTATGCCCACCCCCAACAGGGAATAGCCGATGGTGGTAACCACAATAGCTGCCACAATAGGGGTAATGATGCGCCGCCAAAACTTGGCCATCAGCCCCAGCGTACCCTCAAAGATACCACCTACCAGCACTGCGCCCACAGCTGCACCATAACCATAGGTAGCAGAAACATAGCACAGAATGCTCACAAAAGTGAAGCTCACACCCATGACAATGGGGAGCCTGGCCCCTACCCGCCAAACGGGATAAAGCTGAATCAGGGTAGCAATGCCTGCTACAAACATGGCATTCTGCAAAAGCATAGCCACCTGATCCTGGCTAAGGCCTGCCGCCCCCGCAATGATGATGATGGGGGCCAGATTGGCCACAAACATAGCCAGCACATGCTGCAGTCCAAAGGGCACCGCTTTTGCCAAGGGCACCTTACCATCCAACTGGTAGATGTTTTCAATTTTCGGCTCTGACATACTCTCTCAACCACTCCTTATAACACAAACAAATCTATGATTTGTCTATTCTAACACAAATTGGCAGATTTGTGCTCACAAGTCCCATTATTTTTATTTTCTGATAATTATACCGCCTTGCCTCCCCTCCTCTTATTTCTAAAGCCCCTTAGAAGGCTTTTGTACTAACTTTACATGCTCCCTGAAAGAATCAAACGTATGCTGACGCACAGCATAGCCACGGCCAACATAAGCAGTATGGTCTGTGAGCGTGTCTTGCGGGAAACTCTTGCCCCAATCTGTGCACCGACAGCTGCCCCTACACTTATGCATATAGCAGGAATCCATACCACATGGTTCAAAAGGACATGGGTAATGCTTCCTCCCAAGGCTGAAACAGCCAGAATAAAACAGGAGGTTGCCGTGGCTATATGCACAGGGAAGCCCAATATATACACCATCATGGGCACATGAATAATTCCCCCGCCCACACCAAAGATGCTGGAAAGGAATCCCACCCCCATGCTGGCAGCAATGCCAATTTTGCGGTTGTAAGTGAAGCCGGCAGGTATTTTCAACAGATTCTCATGCTTTGCGTGCGTAGCGTTCCAATACATCAATATGGCCATACAACCTATAAAAAGGCCATAATAAAGATTCAGCATCCCCGCTGTAAATCCGTCCACTATCCAGGAGCCCAGGAACGCCCCTGGCAAGGTGGCCAGGGCAAAAGGGATGGCTGCATGGAAAAAGACCCGCTTCTGCCGTATATATGCCAATGCCCCTGACATGGCATTGGCCAGCACAATAAGCAAGGACGTTCCAGTAATTTGGGCTGCCGTAGAAAAATAGGGATATATTCCCCCCTGGGACATAAAAAATATAAAGACCGGCACACAGATAAGCCCGCCGCCAATCCCCACTAAGGAACCAAAAACGCCAACCCCTGTGCCCAACAAAAGAAACAAAATGAACTCCAAGAACAATCTCCTTTCTCCCACAGATCAGTTTATGACTTTTCAGGAAAAGACAATGCCAGCCTGCTTGCGGGCGGTCTCGGCAGTTTCCATCACAGCCACAGAAACCTCCAGCCCCCTCTTCATGGTCTCATAATCCCCGTCGGCAAAAATCTTGGCAAAAGCCTGGAACTCATGCACCATGCGGTGGCTGTACTTATTGAGCTCATAGCAGGAAGTAACGCCGCTGCCACGCAGGCTCATCTCAAAGGAGCGAATCTCATTGGGCTTATCCGTAACCTTTATATAGCCCTTTTCCCCTTGAATGGTAATGTAGCCGGGGCTTTCCGTATCCTTGGCGCCAACAGCCAGTGCAAAGAACCCAGGATATTTCATATTGACCATGCCACTGGTATCAATGCCATTGAAGCCAAGATTAGCCGTATAGGTGACAGCCTCAGGTTTCCCAAAAAGGCCAATGATGAAATTCAAATTGTAGATATTTATGTCATACAAGGCACCGCCGCTGCACTTGGGGTCAAAGGCCGGCAAAACCTCTCCCTGAAGATATTTGTCATAACGACTGGAATACTGGGAGTAATTTGCCACCACGGCCTTGATTTTTCCAAGTTTTGGCAGATTCTCCCGGATGGCAGCATAGTTAGGCAGGTAATGAATGGTCACCGCCTCAAATACATAGAGGCCTTTGGAAACAGCCAATTCTTTTAATTCCCGCACTTCCCCGGCCTCTGAAGCAAAGGGCTTTTCCACAATGACATGTTTTCCCGCCAACAGGGCCTTTTTCGTATACTCATAGTGTACACTGTTGATTAGTCCCACATAAACAAAATCTATCTCTGGGTCAGCCAACAATTTATCATAATCTGTATAAACCTTGGGGATTTCATAGGCTCTCGCCAACGCCTCCGCTCTCCCCTTGCTGGCGGGCCGGGCAAAAATGGCGTCTGCCTTTATCTCCGGCACCTCCTTGAGGGCAGGAAGTATCCCCTCCTTTACAATAAAACCCGTTCCTAAAATCGCTAATTTCATACTTTCCTCATTCCTTTCCTATGACTAAACTATGACAGGAATTTGCTCAATTTCTTTATCAAATGCCCAGACTGCTATACAAAGTTTCATCAATAACCGGCCGGTATTTCTTCAGGACAGGGCTGTAGCCCATCTTGTTATCAAAAAAGCGCATATTGTAAGCACTTACAAAAGCTACCTCTGCTGTATATGGAATCAAGGGATCACCTTCTGCATGGCTGTAATCATGATTGACATCCCAATCCATCCACTGCCCGCCTCTCAAATAAGAGATGACCTTTCGATCCCAGTTGTAACGGAAACTCAAAGTGAACGTGTCTCCCTTTTTATAAGGCCCGCCAACATAAGTCCCATGCTCCCGCCAGTAATCATCCGAGAACTCCAGGCTCACCACGTTGATAGCAATCTGATAGTCTGGCGGTGCATATCTCTCCACAGCCACCGATGACCTGTCAGCATACCTTCCCACTCCCATGCCTCCATCCACCAGCACCAGATTTCCGTTGTCAAGCGTTCCAGGATAATTTGCCAAAGCCGTTGATATAAGCGCCACCAGCAAGAATATGGTCAATCCTGCAGTCCTTAAAAGATTTTTCATGATACTTCAGCCTCCTCACAAGCTCCATTGACCGATTCACTATTAACGAACTATTCTTTCCCGCAGCTGCCAATACCTTCATACGATACTTAAATCTTTTTTCAATTCTAACATCAAAAAGACAGTCTATCAAATTCTATTATCCAAAATTTCATTTAGAGAAATGCCATACTGGCTCCGCACACTGTTTGTTTGCCATCAACCACTACTGCATGTTAAGATATTGGCAAATATGAAAGGGGGATTATCATGCTTCACATTGGATGCCATCTCTCATCTGCCAAAGGATATCTTGCCATGGGCAAAGACGCTGTCAGCATAAAGGCTGACACCTTTGCCTTCTTCACCCGCAATCCCCGCGGCGGCAAGGCCAAGGATATTGACCCTGCTGACGTGCAAGCCTTTACAAACTTTGCAGAGGAACATCATTTCGTCAAACTGGTAGCTCATGCTCCCTACACCATGAACTTATGTGCCGCCAAAGACAATCTACGCACCTTTGCCCATGAGATGCTGACAGATGACCTGCAGCGTATGGAAGCCACACCGGGGAACTATTACAATTTCCACCCCGGCAGCCATGTAGGACAAGGAAGTAAAATTGGTATTGAGCTGATTGCCGCAGAGCTCAACCGCGTACTCTCCCCAACCCAATCCACCACGGTACTGCTGGAGACCATGTCAGGAAAAGGCTCAGAGATTGGCCGCAGCTTCGAGGAACTGCGGGAAATAATTGACCGGGTGGAGCTGCAGGACAAACTTGGCATCTGCCTGGATACCTGCCATATCTGGGACGGTGGCTATGATATAGTAAACGACCTGGATGGGGTGCTGGAAGAGTTTGACCGTATTATCGGTCTAAAACGTCTCAAAGCCATCCATCTCAACGACAGCCTGAATCCCTGCGGCTCCCACAAAGACCGGCACGCCTGCATCGGCAAAGGCTGCATTGGCCTTGAGGCACTGACAAAGGTCATCAACCATCCACAGCTGCGGGAACTTCCCTTCATACTGGAAACGCCCAATGAACTCGACGGCTACGCTCAGGAAATTTCCCTGCTGAGAGAAAGGACTGTTTTACCTTGAAAATCGTAGTTGCAATCGACTCATTCAAAGGAAGCCTGACGTCCCTTGAAGCTGGCGCAGCCGTCCGTTCCGGCGTTCTCCGGGTCTATCCTTACGCTGATATCAAAGTCCTGCCCTTGGCTGATGGCGGTGAAGGAACTGTTGAAGCACTTACCCTTGGCATGGGCGGGCAGCTTCGGACCACGGAAGTTACAGACCCCCTGGGGCAAAAGGTGCGGGCCCAGTACGGCGTCTTGCCGGATAGGAAAACTGCCATCCTGGAGATGGCTGCCGCTGCCGGCATAACCCTGGTGCCTAAAGAACAGAGAAATCCTCTCTACACTACCACCTATGGCGTAGGCGAGATTTTGGTGGATGCCATCAGCCAGGGCTGCCGCCATTTCATCATCGGTATTGGCGGCAGCGCCACCAACGATGGTGGCTTGGGCATGCTACAGGCCCTAGGCTATAAGATGCTGGATAGCAAAGGCAATTCCGTCCCCTACGGTGCCATAGGACTGGAAAAACTGGCCGCTATTGATGATGCTGAAGTACTGCCTGAACTGAAGGAGTGCACCTTCCGCATCGCCTGCGATGTCACCAATCCCCTCTGCGGACCTAAAGGATGCAGCGCTGTATTCGGTCCCCAAAAGGGAGCTGCCCCGGATATGATTTCCAATATGGACCTATGGATGCAACGCTACGCCGAGCTTTCCCAGGCAAAATACCCGCACGCCAATCCCAATGCTCCCGGGGCTGGAGCCGCGGGGGGCCTTGGCTTTGCCTTCCTCACTTTCACCAAGGCTGCCCTGGAATCCGGCATTGCGATTGTCATGACGGAAACTAAGCTGGAAGAACAGATAGCCAGGGCTGACCTTGTTGTTACCGGCGAAGGCCGCCTTGACGGTCAGACCGTAATGGGCAAAGCCCCTATAGGCGTTGCCCGACTAGCCAAGAAACACGCAAAGCCGGTCATCGCTTTTTCCGGCTGCGCAACCCCTGATGCCAGACTATGTAACGACCACGGCATAGACGCTTTCTTCCCTATCCTGCGACAGGTTACCACACTAACTGAAGCCATGGAGCCGAAGAATGCCCAGCAAAACACAATGGACACTGCAGAGCAGGTATTCAGGCTTCTAAAAACCAGCTCCCAATTAGGAGAAATATTTGGACAATAACGTCCAAGCGTGATAGAATAATAGCAGGAGAGCGTTATATACGCTAAGGAGCCTCCAAGGTTTTGTGTATTGCCTTGGAGGCTCTCATTTTATTTGAAAATATTTTTCATTTAGCTATTGATAATCAATATCATCTGTGTTATATTATATCCAGGCTTTCGTTAAGCTCTCCTAAATACAATACACAGCAAAAAGCGGCCGTACTGCTCATACGGCCGCTTTTTGCTGTTTTCTCATTTGGAGGCGATTCCTCCCAGCAAAGCCCTGTAGATCAGCTTTTCTGCTGTCTTGCCATACTTGCCATCCCAGAGATTATGTTCCAGGATTCCCACCACCAGGCTTCTGAAGATATCCCTCATTTCCTCTGAAGAAAAATCTGCCCGCCAGGCTCCTGCCTCTTTGCCGCCCCGGAAGAAGGAGGCCAACGCCTCATCGCAGCTGTCCCAGACCGCTTCGTCTATCATCTGGACAAAGGCCTCCCGGCCGATGAAAAGCACAAAGGCGTCATGCTTCACATAGAAGGCAATCAATTCCTTCAGTTCCCCGTCAAAGTCATGATGTTCCCGCCGCAAAAGTTCCATCAGGTCAACAAGTATATGCGTCGTATGCTCCACCAATGTCTGGCACAGGCTGTCCCGGGTGGAATAGATGCGGTGAAGGCTGGCCTTGCTGATGCCTGCCTCCTCTGCCAACTCCTTCATGCTGCTGCCGGGATTCTGGGCCAGGGCCCGAGCCAGCTTTGCCAGCAATTCATCTCTATCGTAAGCCATAATCTCTCTCCTAATACACACTACATCTCATTCTACCACAGGCAGATAAACTTTTCCTTTGCGTTTCTCCAGAAAACCTTTCAAAAGGCTGTAAAGGCAGGGAATAACCACCAAGGTCAGCAGTGTAGAGGTGATGAGCCCTCCCAGGATAGCGTGAGCCATAGGGGCTCTGGCCTCGGCGCCCGGTCCCATGTCCATGGCCAGGGGCAGCATGCCCATCATCATGGCCAGGGGCTCCAGGAAGGATTCAAATTGGGCCGCCAGAATCATGAAGATAAAGGCAATGCCCAGCACCAGCTTCTGCAAAATGCTGTTCATGGTCTCATCCATCTCCGCCGCCTAGCCGGCGCTGCCGGTGCTGACCCCTGCAGGCAATTCAAGACTCTCCAGCTTTTCTGCCCAAAGGTTTTCAAACTCACCCAGGGACATGCCATCAACATTGGCAGAAACCCGCACTTCCTTCTGACGGTCATAGCGACGAATGCTGCCGGGGCTGGTCTCATATTTCCAGTCCGACACCGCCGCCAAAGGTACCAGCTGGCTGGTGCCATCAGACTTAGTCCGCCCCGTAGCCACCTGGATAAGATTCAGCTGGCTGGGATTTTCCCTAGCGCTTTCCGCCAATCGCAGCCGCACGTCCACCTGCTCATCGGTGTCGCTGAACTTGCCGGTTTTCTTTCCCTCCAGTAAGGTAGAAACTGTACTGCCGATGGTTTCATTAGTGACCCCCAAATCATGGGCCCGGGCCTCCTTGGTGAAGATGGACAGCCTAGGGGAGCCGGGCTTATAGGAACTTGTCACATCAATGGCCCCGGGCATTTCCTCCAAAGCCTTGGCCACCATATCCGAAGCCTCCCCCAGCTTGTTCATATCCGCCCCCGCCAGGCTGATGGCAATGGGGCGCTCCCCCATATCTGAAAGCCCCTCGAGGTAGACCTTCACCCCAGGAATAGCATTGAGCTCCTGGCGCACCTGGGCAATGATTTCCTCCTGGCTGGCCTCACGCTCCTTCTTGGGCTTCAGCTTCACAAAGAGGGATTCCGCCTCGGAGGTGCTGCTGGTAGCATATACATGCTCCACCGAAGGATTCTTGCTGATAAGCTCTGCCATCTTCCTGGTGCTTTCTTCTCTTTTGACCAGAGACACACCATCCTGCAGCTCATATTTCACCGTGAACTGCCCCTTGTCGCTGGAGGGCAGCATATCCATGCCGATAAGCCCCAACAGACTTAGGCTGGCCACAAAGAGTCCTACCGCCAGCAGTGCGATTTTCTTACGATGATGAGCCAACACCTTGGCCAGGAACTCCCCATAGCGCAGAGCCAGGCCATCAAACCAGCGGCTGAAAGCCCGCTGCCTGTCCCATAGCCAGCCTTTTTTCTCCGCCTCCGGCCGCAGGAACTTTGAAGCCAGCATAGGGGTCAGGGTAAAGGAGATAAACAGGGAAATCATCACCGCAAAGATGCCTCCCAGAATCAAATCCTCATAGACACCGTGCATGGAATCCTTGATGCGCTGGGCGTCATCCCGGACCAGATGCACCTGCACGCTGTCCGGCAGCTTTTCCTGGAGCTTATTAAGTTCCTCCTTGACGGCGGCGGCCACCTTCACAGCATTGCCCCCGGACTGCTTGCCCACCTCGATGCCGATGGCGGGCACTCCGTCATACCGGGCGGCGGAAGTGCGGTCCTTCACCGTATCCTCCACCAGGATAGACAACTCCCGCTGGGACAGCGTCTCTGAGGTGATAGCAATGGCCGCCACCGGGTCTGCATTCATGTCAAAACGGGACACCACGGGCTCGCTGACCCCGCTGGGCAGTTCCTCCTTGATGGCGCTGACCTTGTCCCGCACCTCCTGGACAGCAGCCGCCGCATCTATCTCCATAGCAAACTCAATGCCAATATCCGCATTTCCCTCCGTGGAAGTAGAGGTAATATGGCGCACACCCCGGGCCTCGCTTACCGCCTCCTCCACCTTGCGGACAATCTGGGCATCCATCTGCTCCGGCCTGGCCCCGTCGTAGGTGATATGCACCGACACATAGGGGTAGGACATATTGGGATACTCAGCGATGTTCAGGTTCAGCAGGCTCACAGCCCCAAGAAGCACCAAGGCCGCCGTCATCACCGTGGCCAGTACCGGCCTTTTGATACTAAGTTCCGGCAAACTCACTTTTCTTCTCCTCCATAAGCATTCACTGCATCTCCGTCCTTCAGCTTGTCCAGGTTATCCGTGATCACTAGGGACCCTTCCGGTAAGCCCCCCTTGATTTCCAGTTCCTCATCAAAGAGGACACCGGTTTCCACCCGCAGCTGCTTGGCCTTGCCCTCATCGTCCACCACAAAGACATAATTCTGCCCCTTGCGGGAGGTCAGGGCACCACGAGGTACCGTAAGCACCGGGCGGGCCTCCTCCTCAGCCAGGGTTATCTCTGCAAACATTCCGGGCATCAGCTTGAAATCTGGGTTTTCCACCCGAATCTTCACTTCAAACAACCGGTTATCCCGGCCTGCCACAGGATTGATTACCGCCACATGGCCGGTAAAAACCGTATCCTTGTAAGTATCCACCTTCACCTTGGCTTCCCGGCCAATCTTCACCTTGTCAATATCCTGCTGCTCCACCTGCACAGTCACATACACCGCATCAATCTGCTCCACAGTCATGAGCTGTGTACCGGCAGACACCATCTGCCCCAAGGTCACCTGCTTGTTGGCCACCACCCCGGTGACCGGGCTGGTCACCGTAGCGTCTGAGAGCCGCTTCTGGGCAATGGCCAGATTGGCAGCAGCATCATCCACCTCTGCCTGGCTGGTGGCATACTGTGTCTGGGCGGCCTCCAGGTTCTGCTTGGAAACAGCCCCCATATCATAAAGACTTTGCTGACGGCGGCAGTTCACGGCAATATTGTCATGGTTCACCGCCGCCTTGCGGACCCCGTTCTCCGCCAGCCGCACATTGTTCCCCAACTCCTGGCTGTCGGTGCGCAAAAGAGGTGTACCTACCTGAACCATCTGCCCATTCTCTACATTCAGCTCCTCCACTTGGCCGGAATAACGACTGCTGATGATGGCGGAGGTCAGGCCTTCCACCGTGCCGGTGAGCCTGAGGCCCTGCTGTTTTTCCGACACCTGGGTCCTCTGGGTATTCACAGCCAGGGGCGCAACCGCCTTGGTTTCCTCTGTCTCCCCCTGTCTGCTTCCCAGGAAAGCACCCCCTGCCATAAGGACTGCCATTACAACCACTATCCACAACTTTTTCTGCCTTGTCATTTATTCCAGCCTCCACAATAAAATAAGACTCTATTGACTCATTTATAACTAGATAATATCATCCAGTCTAAAATGAGTCAATAGAGTCTTATTATTTATTTCAACTAATCTACATCTCGCTAAATGCTTTTTCCACGGCTGACTTCAACACTTTGCCGATTGAATCATGTATCACCAAATCGGCATCTTCATCTGCCTTGGTGGTGTCTTTGTTGATTATCACCAGATTTTGGCCGCGGAAATATTTTATGAGCCCCGCCGCTGGATAAACCACCAGAGACGTGCCGCCGATAATCAGAGTATCCGCCTCCCCAATGGCCCTGACTGCCTTTTCCAGCAACTCATTGTCCAGCGGTTCCTCATACAACACTACATCCGGCTTCACTATGCCACCGCAGGCTTTACAACAGGGTACAGGCCTGTGTTCCACCACGTAAGCTGCATCATAAGCCTCATGGCACTCCATGCAATAATTCCTCAGCACCGAGCCATGGAGCTCAATGACATTTGTGGAGCCAGCCAGTTGGTGCAGGCCATCGATATTTTGGGTAATGACAGCCTTCAGCTTGCCCTGTCTTTCCAACTGCGCCAAAGCTTTATGCCCATCATTCGGCCTGGCCTGGGGATAAATCAGATGCTCCCTGTAAAAAGAATAGAATTCTTCCGTATGATCCAGGAAAAAGCTATGGGACACCATCTCCTCAGGTGAAAACTGCCGGCCCAGCTTTTGATTGTACAATCCCTTGGAACTCCTGAAATCTGGAATACCGGACTCCGTTGACATCCCAGCCCCGCCAAAAAAGACAATGTTCTTGCTCTTATGCAGTATATCTGCCAGCTTTACAATATCATCCATTTCCCTCACCCCTGTTTTTTGAACTCCAGCCACTCAACTTCAACACTTCCCCATGCCAAAGCTCCCCATAATGATAACAAACAGCCTCCACTGAGTGAGGTTTTAACCACCCAATAGAGGCTGTCCAAGTCATGCCATATTAACGCTTAAGATATCTCGTTTAGAAAATTTGCCCCGGCAGCACCATTTTTTCTTTATGGGGAAAAGCTTTGTCAAAAGCCTCTGCCTCGTCCTCATCCACGAAATATCCTTCCGGGGTGGCATACTCGCCGGTAATACCATCAAGGTACCCAGGTATCAGTTCCCTGCACAGGAAGAAGGAAGCATCCTCCCCCTCCGGCAGACCATGGTAGCGGATGCCAAACTTACTGGCATAGTCAAAACCGCTCTTGCCATAAAAGTCGATGTTTCCCTCAAAGCACAGGGCTCCACAGCCAAATTCAGCAGCTTTCTCCAGACTGAAGTCAAGCAGAATCTTGCCATATCCCTGACGCTTCAGCTCCGGGCAGATACAGATAGGTCCCATGGCCATGATGGGAATTTCCCTGCCGTCATCGGCCTTGATGACGGCCCGCATAAAGACATTCTGGCCTATCAAGAGGCCCTCCTTCTCCATGACGAAATTCAGCTCCGGCACAAAGGCAGGGTCATTTCTCAGACAGTGCAGCACATAGTGCTCCAGACAGCCGGGACGGTAGACATTCCAAAAGGCCTCCCGTACCAGATTCTCAACCTCATGGCGTTCCTCGATTTTTTCCAAACGGATAAGATAGTCATTTTTGCTCATTGTTTTACCTCCTGATGATTGTTGACCACAATACAGGGAGGTTGGTGCGAAATTGCAGCTATGCCAACCTCCCGGTCAGCCTGCAATCTCCAAGGCGTTGTTCTTCAAACAGCAAGCTCCTTAAATAATAACAAACAGTATATATCTGGACAAAATCATCCATCACCCGTATTTTATAACCGTTGCCTATGGTTGTCAATTCCGATTTTGCTTCCCTTGTATAGCCACAGGGTAAAGACACCGCTGAGGGCACTGGCCAGGGGCGGCATCAGCCAGATGCCTGACAGGCCGTAGGCCTGGGGGAGCAGGACAAGCAGTGCTATGGGCAGTACAAGCGTTCCCACGAAGGACACCAACAGTGAACGGGCGGGCATATCAAGTGCTGTGAAGTAGGCTGAAAAGCACAAATCTATCCACCCGGCCAGATAGGAAAAGGCGAAAATGGCCTGCAGACGTTCTTTCTTCCCTGCACCATAGCAATAACTAAGGGCGTGCTGAAGGGAGTCACAAAGGCCAAAGTTCAGCATGCCGATAATGCTGTCCACGTACATGACTATGGCAAAGGCTGCTACCGCAGAGGTGCCTCCGTATTTCAGCAGGAAGATATTCAGAATGAGCCCCATAATGGCAGAGGAAATACTGGTCAAAAACTCACTGGAGCCGTTGGCCATGATGCGCAGGAATTGGGCCAAGGGAATATTTTCCCAGGTGTAATAGACATCCAGCCGCCGTCCGCTAAAAAGTGCCAAAGTAATGATTGAGCCGAGGGCAATAGATATGCAGCTGGCCATGGCAGCCCCTTCAATCCCCCAGCCGAACATAACAATGAACAGGAAGTCCAAAGTAATGTTCAGTACCTGAGTGAAAATGTTGATGCCCATGCTCAGCTGCTGGCGCCCGCAATCCCGCAGGTAATTGTCCGTGGCAAAGTAAATGGGAATCAACGGGCCGAAAAGGGCGTAAATCCTCAAATAAGAGGCAACCAGTTGCAGTGTTTCCCCATTCGCTCCCGGAGCCAGCCAGGCGGCCACTGCCTCAGCAGATACGAAACCCATAAGGGCCATCAGGGAAGAAAAGAGCAGGATAAACTTCACCGAGAAAGAAAATGCCCGGGACGCCTCCTGACGCTTCCCCTTTCCGAGCAACGTGGCAATGTGTACGGAGGTCCCCACTGCCACCATGTTGGCCAGGGACTCTATAATCATAATCAGCGGCATGACGATATTCACTGCCGCCAAGGCCTCGGCCCCCAGATATCGTCCCACAAAAATGCCATCCACAATGGCATATAGGCCCCCTGCCAGCGAGGTGGCCATGGCTGGCAGAGCACAATGGAAAAACAGCCTGGTTGGCGGCATTTTGGAAAAGATTTCAGAATGCATGCAATCTCCTTTGACCGCCCGGGCATACAAAAAAGCCCGGGCTCTGCAAAAATACAGAATCCGGGCTCACCCGACACCTTATCCGACAGGCGGCCTGCAGGAAAATCTCCCTGCTATCCCCCGTGCTACGGCACACTGTCCTCCGGTGACCAATATACTGGCTGATATCCTACCATCAATTTTGTACTGTGTCAAGCTTATATACCCTGACGCCTCCATATTATCCGTATTATCCTTAAGGTCCCCTAAGCGCTTACTTCGCCAATGTACATCCGCAGCACATTAGGAATCTCAAGATCCCAATAACCTGCCCCATAGGCTATTTTCTCTGCCTGGAAGTTCTGGGGCATATTTTCTTCATAAGAGGCCAGGGTGTACAGGAACGCAGCACCTGTAGGGGTGGTGAGCTCCTTTTCCGCTCCTTGGTGATATACAGGAAAGCGTTTCAAGAGTTCTGCCGTTGCCGGTGCCGGCACAGGCAGTATGCCATGGTCACAGTGCACAAAGCCGCTGCCAGTGTTTACAGCAGAAACCATGACCTTTTCGATTTCCAGGTATTCCAGGCAGATGACCGCTCCCACTATATCCACAATAGAATCCACTGCCCCAACTTCATGGAAAGCCACCTCATCCTTTGCCCTGTTGTGAATCTTTCCCTCTGCCATGGCCAGATTTTCAAAAATCGCCTTGCTTTGCTTTTTCACGCCAGCAGACAGGGCAGAATCATCAATAAACTTGCGGATGTCTGCCCAGGTACGATGATGGTGGCTATGCCCTTCTTCATGGACCTCATGCTGATGAGCAAGCGATACATTCACATACAGGGCGGAAATGCCCTGTTTGGTCACTTTATCTATGGTAATCTCATACACATCAGGGAGAGGAATCTTTTGCAATTCTGCCTTCAGGTGCTCCGCAGGAACCCCGGCATGCAGAAACGCGCCCAGGAGCATATTACCACTGATACCTGAAAAGCAATCCAGATATATTGCTTTCATCTCATTCTTCCCCTCTGCTCAAATGATTGATTTTACTGGCCATGACGGCCGCGCCAAAGCCGTTGTCGATATTCACCACTGATACACCTGTGGCACAGCTGTTCAGCATGGAAAGCAAGGCTGCCATTCCCTGAAAGGAAGCTCCATAGCCCACACTGGTGGGCACAGCAATGACAGGCTTGTCCGTAAGGCCGCCCACCACACTGGCCAAGGCACCTTCCATGCCAGCAATTACAATAAGGACATTGGCCTTCCTGATTTCTTCCAAATGGGCAAACAGGCGGTGGATGCCTGCCACCCCGCAGTCATAGCAGGTATGCACTTCATTCCCCCACAACCGTGCGGTAAGCCTGGCTTCTTCAGCCACGGGAATGTCGCTGGTTCCTGCAGTGACAATGAGTATATAGCGTCCGTCCTTTTCTGCAGGCAAAGCCTTGCGTTCAATGTAAATTATTCTGGCGGTCTCATCATACCGGGCCTCCGGCAGCAGTTTCTGCACGTAATCATATTTTTCCCGGCTGGCCCGCGTGGCCATGATATTGCCCTGTCCCCGCTCATAAAGGGATTCCATGATAGCAGCTACCTGCTCCTTGGTCTTGCCCTCTGCGTATACCACTTCCGGGAACCCTTGCCTGAGTTCCCGGATATGGTCCACCGCTGCAAACCCCATTTCCTCCACAAAAAGCTTTCCCAAGGCTGAAGCAGCCTCCTCATCAGGAATCTGGCCTTCCTTGTATTTTCTCAAAAAATTCTTGAGCATCTCTTCCGTCATATAATCCCCCGCCAACCTTTGCCAATGCCAATACTTTTGGTCTCTCCTTTTAATACTGCCTGTTAATTGCCAGTCTTCTTTGTTTTCTTCGGCAAACTTATAGACTTTTCCTGTTTAGGTTAAAATATATCCAGCAGTATTTTGACAGTCCCGATGCTGTACTCAATCTACGCAGGCAGTTTCCCTTCCACCGCTCTTACATAATGTGCTGCAATGGTGGCGTGACCGCAGATTGGCACCTCCGTAGTAGGGGTGAAATACCGCACCTCCACATCATAGTCTGGCTTCTGCCCCGCAAATATAAAGGCCGTTTCAGAATTGTTAAGCTCCCGGGCCAGCTGCTGCATCTGCTGTTCGGTCAAGCCATCGGCATTAGACACCACCCCAGCCGGATTGCCGGAGAACTTTTGCCTGGTGAAGGAGTCCACCTGATAAACGCGATACGTCTTCATCTTAATCTATCTCCTCCTTCAGAGGGCATTGACAAGCCCTTGCGTTTCGCAGCCTTGTTAATGAGCTCCCGCCCTTCTTCCAACGCCCCAGGCAGATACTCCTCTTCCCATTCACGCCCCTCTTTCTCCAGCTGCTTGATTTCTACCCAGTCCGTAACTGGTTGTCCGTCTTTGCCCCGCATGGGGTCATGGAATACATGCGGGTGACGCCTCACCATCTTATCAGCGGCAGCCCGGGCCACATCCTGCAAATCGAACAGCCCTTCTTTTTCTGCCAGATTGGCATGGAAGATGACTTGCAGAAGCAAATCTCCCAGTTCTTCCTTCAGGTTATCAGCCTTGCCTGTTTCTGTCAGGATATTGATACCTGCCAGAACCTCACAAGCTTCTTCAATGCAACCAGCCTTTATACTCTCGTGGGTCTGTACCCTGTCCCAGGGGCATCCATCCTCAGATTGGAGCTTTTTGACGATACTTTGCAGCCGTATTACCTCATCTTGGTTCATACTTCCGTAATCCCTTCTTGATATGTATTCTAGAAACCACAAGGCTTATAAGGAATTGGTGCATTTAGTTTTCAGCCATTTTCCCCAGGCGTTTTTCCAAACCGAGTACTGACTGTCTCACACAGTCGTCACAGCTAAAGAGCATTTTCCCAGTCTTTATGCCCTTCAGATCACCACAGATGGTGACACCAGCAACAGCCTTGAAATCCTGGAGCATTTCCTTGCAGAACATCTTGGTTGGCGTATTGCTTTTGTTGATAAGCCCTGCAGCCATGCCTGCACCGCATAGTGCTCCGCAGGTAGCTTCCATGCCGCCCATGCCAGAACCAAAACCAGAGCCCATGGCCTTGAGTATATCCTCTTCCATACCTGTTTCCGGCTGAAAAGCCAATAGTACCGCCTGGGCACAGTTGTTCTTACGCTTGAATTCCACGCCTGCTTCTGCACGCTTGCTCGTTTCCATAAGACCTCTCCTCCATACACATTCCAACCTGTCTGCCTACTTCGCCCCAGCAGGGGCAAAATCCTCCCTTCAAAGCACCTTCCTGTACACATACCACGCAATGACAAACTGCACTGCTGCCGCCCCGGACATGGGCATGGTGAGGAGGGAGCCGATGCCGATGCACAGCAAGAGCAGTCCCAGAATATCCTCCCCAATGGCCAGCCTCTCCCGCAAAAGCAATACATGCATAAAAACGGTCGAAAATTGACATGTCAATCTAAATCTGCTATATTGATTGACATGTCAATTTACCAAATGAAAGGAAGCGTCTTCATGTCCACGGAAAAACTTTGGACGAGGAATTTCCTCGCCCTGATTGGAGCCAATGGCTTTCTCTTTGCCGGGTTCCACTTTCTCCTGCCCACCATCACCATCTATGCCTCTTCCCTGGGTGCTACGGGCCTGCAGCTGGGGCTGATTGGGGGGATCTTCGGCTACTCAGCCATCTTTATCCGCCTGTTCACTGATACGGGAGTGCGGACCTTTGGCAAGAAAAAATGCCTTTATGCAGGCCTCGGCCTCTGCATACTGGCAGTGCTGGGGTACCTTTTCTTCACCAGCATCAATGCCATCATCCTGGCCCGGGTCATCCACGGCTTTGGCTTCGGCCTTTCCACAACCTTTGCCGCTGCCATGGCTGCTGATGTGATACCTGCCTCCCGCCGGGGGGAAGGCATCGGCTACTTTGGCATGGGCAGCACTGTGGCCATGGCCCTGGCTCCTGCCCTGGGACTTTGGCTGCTGGAGGAGAGCCCCGCTCTGCTCTTTGCTGCTTCCATGTCTTTTAGCGCTGCTGCCATCCTCATGGCCTGGCTCTGCCGGACGAAAAAGGCCCCTGCAGGCATCAACGCCGCCTCCCCCATCCGCTCCTCCATCAAGAACCGCCTCTGTGAGCAGGGCACTGCCGGTGCCTCTCTTTTGACCATCCTCTTCGGCGCAGGCTATGGCAGCGTCAACACTTACATTGCCATGCTGGCGGCGGAAAAAGGCATTGATAATGCCGGGCTGTTCTTCATCGTGGGCACCATCTTCGTCTTTATCTCCCGTCCCTTCGGTGGCCGGCTGCTGGATAAATACGGCGCCTTTGCGGTGGTGCTGCCCGGGGCAGTTTCCTACCTCATGGCCCTTGCACTGATGATTTACTCCGGCAGCCTCGCAGGCCTCCTGCTCTCCTCCGTGTTTTACGGCCTGGGGGCAGGGGCACTCCTGCCGGCACTCCTCACCTGGATGCTGAACAGCGTAGCTTCCTCACGCCACAGCGCCGCCAGCGCCACTTTCTACAATATGCTGGACATAGGCACCAGCACAGGCCTCATCGCTTTGGGAGCCGTAGCCGGGCAGGTGGGCTTTACAGGTATGTTTTACGCCATCTTCAGCCTCATGGCCCTGTTCCTCCTGCTGTCGGCAGCCCAGTACTATCTGCGGCCTGCCAAAGGATCACAGGAATTGCCGGAACTTGCGGAGGCAGAAGATGCCTGATACGAAACTCCTTCAAGATGACTACGATGACGGACTTATCCGCCAGTTCTTCCGCACGGCCCGGGCCTTCTCCCGCACCCTGAACGGGGCAGTGAGCCAGGAGGACATCCACAGCTCTGAATGGATGGTGCTGAACCTCACAGCCCGCCTTCCCGGCATCATGCAGGGAGAGCTCATCCAGCGCCTGGGGGTGGAGCCCGCCGCCATCTCCCGCACCCTCACCCGCCTGGAAAAGAAGGGCATCATCTGCCGGGAGTCAGGCAGGGAGCGGGGCAACGCCATACGGCTCACAGCCAAAGGGGAAACCGCCGTGAAAAAACTCTCCCGCCCTGTCACAGAGCACAGGCAGCAGGCCCTGCGGGGCTTCAGCACGGAAGAGCGGGAGCAGCTTATGTCCTTCATGATGCGTATGGCGGATAATCTGCAGCAAAAATAAGTACGTCTGCCCCCTCTGCGGCCAGCCTAAGGCTGCATTCAAACCTGCCAATTAAGATTCTAGTTTTTTTCAGCAACATCGGGAAGGTCTTCCATCCCCTTCCAAACAAGAAAGACATTGAAAGCCATATCTCCTGCATCAGCACCTCTTTCAAAGCACTCAGCAGCCTTGTCCAAATCCTTCTCACTACCAATGCCATTCATATAGCAGTGCCCCAATTCAGCCCATGCCTCGGCTGCACCTTGAGCTGCAGCTTTTTCAAAATAACGTAACGCCATTTCACCGTCTGTCTCCGGGCCATTAGCGTAGAGAAGTCCCAGGAAGTACCAGCCCATGCTCCTGTCATCGGCAAAATTCGCCAATGTGGCATTGAGAAACCACTCCTTGGCCGCCTTGATATCCCCATTATCACGGTAGAAAATCCCCAGTTTAATCATAGCCATGCCGCATTTCTCTGCGGCCATGTGTTTCCAAATGGCAAGCATGCCCTCTACATCACCGTCCTCCTCGCAGTCCTTTGCCCGCTGCAAGTCCTTCAGCCATATTTCCTTTTGGTCGATTTCCTCTGCCTCTCGTCTTTCTATCGAAGTCATTCCTTCATAACGTTGGGCAGCAATTTCCTTATTAAGCAAGCTTCGGAAAGTATCTCCCTCCGTGGCCTTCTCCTCCTTGCCGAGAAGACGGTGGAAGAAAGATGGCTTGTTGGCCTTGCGTCCGCCTCTGTCAGCAAAGCTATCTGCTCATAGTTCCTGCCCCCATGCACAAAGGAATCTTGACGCCCTGCCAACAATCTGTCCTGTTCTCTGGAATGCTTTTTCAGATAAATTAACGATAGCGGTGCTATGATAAAGCAGTTTGATGCATATCTTGATTATTCATACTCCAGGGAGGGCTCTATGAACTTTGACCAGACGCTGTTGCTTTTCATTCAGGATTACCTGCGCTCCGACTTTCTTTCCAGCCTGTTCTGTTCCATTACCCTTTTAGGCAATAAAGGTGCCATCTGGCTGGTATTCCTGCTGATGCTGCTCATCTATCCCAGAACCAGGAAGCTTGGGCTGGCAGCAGGGCTTTCCCTGCTTGTCTGTGTCAGTTTGGGTGAGATCCTCAAATATACGGTCATGCGGCCCCGTCCCTTTCTGGAAATCCCAGAGCTTGTTCCCCTGGTAGCTCCTCCAACTTCTTACTCCTTCCCATCCGTCCACACGGTTTCTTCTTTTTCCGTGGCCTGGATCATCCTGTGGTCCCCTCTATCAGGCAAGGTGCGCTATGCAGTATTCTCCTTTGCCCTGCTCATGGCCTTTTCACGCTTGTATGTGGGGGTTCACTACCCTTCCGATGTGCTGGC
>CAJOIN010000002.1:0-2068 GCA_905234515.1 uncultured Selenomonas sp. | reverse complement strand
TGGAAGAGACATCTGATAAAACAAGGGAGCAAAGTATGAAAAACACAAACGAAGCATGGCACGAATTATCTCCCCAGGAAATGCCGAAGCTGCAGCGGGCGCTCCTGCCGGAGGCCGGCTTTGTCCAGGAGGGTGATGATCTCATCTTCCGTGAAGACCTGCTGGACGGGGCCTTTGAGCTGCTGGTGAAGGTTGGGCCTGAGGGAAAGACTTTTACCCTGCTGATGGACAAGGAAGCGGAGGCTCCCTATGTGCTCCATCTGGTGGAAAATGCAGCGGGAGCCTTTGTGGGCCAGGTGCGGGCAGCCTACGAAGGGGTGCTGGCCCGGCTGGGGGAAAAATGCGGCGAGCACGGAGCTTTCCACGGGCGCTATGTAGAGAAAGTGCTGCGCTATGCCCGGGAGAAGTACGGAGACGAAATCGAATATCCCTGGGAGGATACTGATGCAGCAGTGGTGCGCTGCCAAGCCACCAGGAAATGGTATATGCTGCTGATGAAGATCCTGCCTGTCAAGATCGGCCTGGGGGGGAAAAATCCCATCCGTGTCATGAACCTCCACGGCACCGCAGAGCAGGTGGCGGCATTAGTCGATAACGAAAGATACTTCCCCGGCTGGCACATGAACCGCAAGTACTGGTACACAGTCTGCCTGGACGGCTCTATTCCCTTGGAAGAACTGCGGCAGCGGATTGACGAGAGCTACGCCCTGGCGCAGACCAAAAGCAGGAAGAAATAGCCAAATAAAAAGGCGCTGTGATGAAATGCGAAAGCATTTTATACACAGTGCCTTTTAATTGCGTAATTTTGTATTTTATAAGGGCATTGGTGGCCTGGGTGGTTCCATGGGCGATAATTCGCACTTGTCTCATAGTCCCACCTCACTGCAAGATTGCTACAAAAATCATCATCATGACGCAGGCTGCCCAGGCGTAGGGCAGAACTTTTTTCATTACAGCGGTGGCATCCACACCGGCAAAACCGGCCAGCCAGGTATTATGTGAATTGGTGGGGTCAGCAATCCCCTGCAGATAACCTACGCCCGCAAACATGCCATATAAAGCGGAGGCCGGCAGGAAGTTCAGATTCGTCAGGATGGTCGCAATGCCGGTTCCCATGCTATACTCACCGTCTCTTTCGGCCGCACATACTTTATTGATTTTTCAGAAAAAAAGTCTATTATAAAAGGAGTATGTCAAGGCACAAAACCCTTTGCATGAAAAACCGTTAAAGGAGTTGAATGGCATGAAGAAAAAAATCACCGCGCTTGTACTGGCGGTGCTTTGCCTGCTCATGAACACCTGTCTGGCTATGAGCAAGGAAAGCAAGGCCGATTTGGACAACGAGCTTGCCCAAATGGTCGGGGATACCGGAGTCAAAGTTCCAGGACTAGGGGTAATCGCCTTTAAGGATGGCAAGGAAGTTTACAGCAGCTTTCAAGGTTCAGCTATTATCGACAGCCAGAATCCACAAAAAAATCACCCCTTTACTCGGGAAAGCCGCTTTCGCGCAGCTTCCGTCTCCAAGATGTTTACCGTATTCACTATCATGCAGCTGGTCGAACAGGGAAAAATCAATCTGGACGAAGATGTGAGCAAATATTTGGGCTTCACCCTCAGAAACCCTAATTACCCAGATAAGCCCATTACCGTGAGAATGCTGGCTTCGCACCAGTCCTCCCTGCGTGATGGCAAGATTTACAGCATTCCTCCACAGATGGGGCTGCAAGAATTCTTCCGCAAGGACGGCAAATTCTACGAAGACGGCGCGCACTTTGCACCTGCCGGCCAGGAACCGGGCAAATTCTTTGCCTACAGCAATCTTAATTATGGCCTTTTAGGAACCATTATCGAAAAAGTTACAGGCGAACGCTTTGACCAATATCAAAAGAACCATATCTTAAAACAGCTGGATATAAAAGCCGACTATCTGCCTGGTAACTTCAACCAGAAGGAATTCAAAAAACTCGGCGCAGTTTACCAGAAAAAAGATGCTTCCGGCGTCTGGAATGAAAACGGGCCCTGGCGCGCTACGCAGGATGGTTATCCGGAGGGGCAGCCGGCCAAGGAT
>CAJOIN010000001.1 GCA_905234515.1 uncultured Selenomonas sp. | reverse complement strand
CAATGCAGAAACAAGTGTATTGGTGCGCCGTGCCTGTGCAAACGTGTTGGTGGCAGGTTCTGCTATCTACTGTGCTCCGGATGTTGCCAAGGCTATTAGTGATATTCGTGGTAGCGAGGAGGCTTAATCATGGCTAAGGAGAAGGCAGTAATACTTCTTTCTGGAGGTTTGGACAGCTGTACCTGCATGGCTGTGGCAAAGAAAGCTGGTTATGAGCTCTATCCCATCAGCTTCAACTATCATCAGCGTCATAGTATTGAGTTGGAGGGGGCTAAGAAAATTGCCGCTTTTTATGGAGCGGAAAAGCATTTGATTATCGAGACCAATATGGAAGCAATTGGTGGCTCTGCCCTGACAGATGAGAAGATTGAGGTGCCGGAGGGGAATGTGGAGCGCACCACCGTGCCTGTTACTTATGTTCCCGCCCGCAATATGATTTTTCTTTCCTATGCTATGGGCTATGCTGAAGTAGTGGGGGCAACCCATGTATATATCGGCGTGAATTCTGTGGATTACTCTGGCTATCCCGACTGCCGTCCAGAGTTCATTGAGAGGTTCCAGGCCCTGGCAGATTATGCCACTACGGCTACAGCAGTGGAGGGCAGGAAAATAAAGATTGAGACGCCGCTGCAGGATCTTTCCAAAAAGGAAATAGTCCAGCTGGGCAGCAAACTGGGAGCACCCCTGCAGTTTACCCATAGCTGCTACCAGGGGGGAGAGAAAGCCTGCGGTGTTTGCGATAGTTGCAAGCTGCGCCTTCAGGGCTTTGCCGAGGCAGGTGTGGAAGACCCTGTGGAATATGAAACGAGGTCTGTTTGATGCAGGATGTACAAAATCTTCAGGATTCGCGGGGCATAGCCATACAGCATGTGGGTATCAAGGAAGCTCATCTGCCTTTTCTCATTAAGACTAAGGAAGGGGGCTTCCAGCAGGTTCTGGCCCGCATCAGGTTTACGGTTTCCCTGCCCATGGAGTACAAGGGCACTCATATGAGCCGCTTTTTGGAGATTCTCATGCCCTGGAGCCAAAAGCCTTTGGCAGAAGCAGAGATGGAAGCCATGCTTACGGAAGCATTAGAAGTTCTTGAAGCACAGTCTGCAGAAGTGGAGCTGTCCTTTAAGTTCTTCATAGATAAATATGCTCCTGTGAGCAAGCGTCATTCGGTGTTGGATCTTGACTGCACCTTTATGGGCCACAAGGAAAAGGGGCAGCCTATGCAGTTCCGTCTTGGTGTGGAAGTGCCATTCACATCCCTCTGTCCCTGCAGTAAGGAGATTTCTGACTATGGAGCCCATAATCAGCGGTCTGTGGCCAGAATCCAGCTGGAATTCAAGCCGGGATACGAGTGCATCTACATTGAGGATTTGGCCCAGCTGGTGGAGGCACAGGGGTCTTCTCCTATTTATCCTCTCCTCAAGCGTGAGGATGAAAAGGCCGTGACGGAAAGGGCCTATGAGAATCCTAAATTCGTTGAAGATATTTTGCGTGATAATATCTTAACTATCAGGGAAATTCCTGGGCTATCCTGGTTCTCTTTGGAATGTGAGAACTATGAATCCATACATAATCACAGTGCTTATGCCAGCCATGAAGAACACCTGGGCTGAGATAGGCAGGATGGAGTTTTTTCATGAATAAATTCTACCGCCGGCTGTTTAGCCTGATTCTGCTGGTATTGGTGATTTCCGGTGTGGTTATCTATACCACCATTGATATCAATACCTTAAAGAATCTCGACCGGTTCCAGCCATGGTCTATAGCCATGGCTGCAGGTGTGACAGCGCTGGGGCTGTTTTTTGACGGCAGCAGGCTGATGCATCTGGTGAAAATCTCACATGAGAAAATATCCTTGTACCAGGCGGTGCAGGTGGTTTTTGGCAATTATTTTTTAGCCTTGCTCACCCCCGGTGCTACTGGCGGTGCGGTGGCGCAGCTAATGTTTTTGCGTCATGCAGGGGTGCCTACAGGGAAGGCTGCGGTGCTGGTTATTGTCAGGACTATTTTGTCCATTTTTTTCCTGGCTCTTTGCATGCCCTTTATTTTGCTGCATGATGAGGGGATAGTGCCGGGCATGTCAAATGACTGGCTTATGGTCATTACCCTGACGGCTTTGCTGGTAATTTTCGGTATGATTTTCGGTGCCAAACGAGGGAATTTGGACGGTTTGGTTATCTGGGGAACCAGGAACTTTAAGAATGAGCGTCGCCGCAAAATATTCGCCTTTTATCGTGACACCAAGTGTGCTATTGCCTTGTTGGCTGAATCTCCGCGCAGTATGATGCTGGTCTTCCTGGAATCAGGCCTGAACCTTTTGTGCATCTATGCCATTGTGCCTTGTCTGTTGCTGGGACTTGGCGTTTGGGATGCAGACTGGTATACGGTAATGGGCAGGATGATTTTCCTCAATATGCTTCTGTATTTCATGCCTACGCCAGGCGGGTCAGGCATTGCCGAGGGTGGCTTTGTGCTGCTCTTCAGCAATACTGTTCCAGCAGGAACAGTGGGGATTATCGCTGTGTGCTGGCGTCTTATTGCTGAGTATATTCCCTTCCTGCTTGGTTTCTATTATACCCTGGCAGTTTTCGGCAGAGACTTCTTGAACAGGCAGCTTAGCAAGTAAATGTAATGAACTATCGAGGCGATTTCTATGTCAATCCTTTCTGCTGACAAGTCCTTGCGTTATGGCTACACCACTGGCGCCTGTGCGGCGGCTGGAGTCAAAGCTGTGCTTCTGAAGCAACAAGGCGAGCCATGGCAGCAGGTCAAGCTAAAAGCCCTGGATGGCACGGAGCTGTCCATTCCTATAGCAGCAGTGCAGTCAGGAGAGGAGGGGGGGGAGACAGCAGAGGTAATTAAGTTTTCGGGAGATGATCCTGATATAACTAATGGTACTTCTGTGTTTACCACCCTCAGACCCATAGAAAGCAGTGGAGAGATTGTTTTCAAAGCCGGCCTGGGGGTGGGAACCATCACCAAGCCCGGTCTGTCTGTGTCAGTGGGAGAACCTGCCATAAATCCTGGCCCCCGCCAGCTTATAAGGTCTGTACTGGAGGAAATGACTGACAGTTCATGTGGCTGGGAAGTAACTATTTCCATACCTGAGGGAATTGAGCTGGCAAAGAAAACTCTGAATCCCGTGCTGGGCATTGAGGGGGGCATATCTGTTATAGGGACTACAGGAGTCCTTCGGCCCATGTCAGAAGAGGCTTTTAAGGAATCTTTGGTGCCCCAGATAGATGTGGCCATATCTGCAGGCTTTGACAGCCTGGTATTTGTGCCTGGCAAGATTGGCGAGAAGGTGGCCATGTCCTGGGGGCTGCCTGCAGGCGCCCTAATCCAGACCAGCAACTTCATTGGTTTTATGCTGGAAGCTGCAGCTAAACGAGGTGTCAGGCAGGTAATGCTCTTCGGCCATATTGGCAAGATGGCCAAGGTGGCGGCAGGCGTCTTTTATACCCATAACCGCATTGGTGATGCAAGGCTGGAAACCATAGCAGCTTATGCTGCTGCAGAGGGACTTTCCAGTGAAGCTGTGGGCAGGGTACTGGCGGCTAATACTACAGAGGATGCTTTGGCAGTGCTGTCGGTCTGGCAGCCGGGGTTTTGCCGCAGGGTTTGTGATGTTATTGCTCAAAGAGCCAGTGTCCGGGCAGAAAGATATCTTTTTAACCAGCTAGAAGTTGGTACGGTTATGGTGACTCTTACAGGGGAACTGTTGGGACTTGACGAAAAAGCCAAGGTGATTGGGGAGGCTCAGGGATGGAAGATGCCGCAGTAAAACATCATAAGATAAAGGTTATAGGCATCGGGCCTGGGAATCCTGACTATATGCTGCCCATGGCCCGGCAAGTCATCAGGGAGGTCAAGGCACTGACAGGTGGACGGCGCGCTTTGAGCCAATACGCTGCATCTGATCAGCATACCTTTGCTATTACCAGGGATATTCCTGGGGTAATGGCCTTTATAAGAGAGGAATTGCGCCTGCATGATGTGGGAGTGCTGGTGTCTGGGGACCCTGGTTACTATTCCCTGTTGGATGCCTTGAAGAAAGAATTTCCCGAGGAGTACTTACAGGTTATTCCTGGCATAAGCTCTGTACAGCTGGCTTTTGCCAGACTTGCGCTGCCTTGGCATGATGCGGACCTTATCAGCTTGCATGGGCGGGAGCCAAAGGAAGAGGAACTGTTCTATGCAAAGGGCAGGATGCTGGGAATGCTGACTGACGGTGTCTATAATTCCCGCAGTATTGCTGAGTTATTGATGGAAAATGGATGGCCTACGGAAACAAGGCTTTCCATCTGTCTGAGACTGTCTTATCCCGATGAAGAAATCATAAATACTACTTTGCAGGGTGCAAGGGAGATTGAAGAATATTCCCATGGTGTTCTGATTGTACAGGGCTGATTTATTTGGCAGAGGAGTGTGCTTATGGATTATTTGGGCATTGATGATGAGGAGTTTATTCGTGGCAAGGTGCCGATGACCAAAAAGGAAATACGCATTCTTTCTTTGGTCAAGGCCCGGCTTTCCCCTCAGTCTGTTGTTTATGATATTGGTGCAGGTACAGGGGCAATATCGGTGGAAGCAGCCAGGCTGGCTTCGGAAGGGCGGGTCTATGCCCTGGAGCGCAACCCTGAGGCCATCACTTTGATAAAGGCCAATGCCGCCAATTTTGCTCTGCGCAATATTACGGTTATCAATGAGGAGGCGCCCTGCGGCATAGCCTCTCTGCCTATGTGTGATGCTGTATTTGTAGGCGGCAGCGGTGGCAGGCTGGTGCCTATCCTGGATGCAGTTTCCAAAAAGCTGAAGGCCGGCGGACGCATTGTGGTAAACTGTATTACCGTTCAAAGCTTGATGCAGGGTATTGAGTATTTCCGTGCCAGGGACACAGAGTATAGCTATGAAACTATCCAAGTGCAGGTAACTCACCTGCAGCAGGTAGGTCCCTATGATATGGCCAAAGCAGTAAACCCTGTGTACATTCTTACGGCAAAAAAATGGGATAAGGATCAGAACGGACTGGCAGATATGGATGAGAAGGCTGTCTGACGATAAAAGGAGAATGGAAATATGGTGCATATTGTAGGAGCAGGCCCGGGAGATCCGGAGCTGATTACAGTCAAGGGACAGAAATACTTACAGGAAGCTGATGTAGTGATTTATGCAGGTTCTTTGGTGAATCCTGCCCTTCTTGACTTATGTCGTGAAGAGGCGGAGATTCACAACTCTGCGCACATGACATTGGAAGAAGTGGTAGAGGTCATAGCCAAGGCTGAAAAGGAAGGGAAAATGACTGTGCGTCTTCATACGGGAGACCCAGCCATTTACGGTGCTATCCAGGAGCAAATGGATGCTTTCAAGAAAAGGGAAATTGACTATGATGTTGTTCCCGGGGTAAGTTCCTTCCTGGCTACAGCTGCAGCCCTTAAGCAGGAATACACCCTGCCTGGGGTATCTCAGACTGTTATCATTACCAGGCAGGAAGGACGTACACCTGTGCCGGAAAAGGAGAAACTACGGTCTTTGGCACAGCATGGTTCCACCATGTGCATCTTCCTTTCCATTGCCATGCTCTCCCAGGTGGTGGAAGAACTGGAGGCTGGCGGCTACAGCGAGAATACGCCCATTGCCATTGTGCAGAGGGCTTCCTGGCCACAACAGAAAATAGTGCGGGCAACCCTTTCCACTATTTGCGAGGAAATCAAGGACAAGGATATAGACCGCACAGCTATGATTGTGGTAAGTCCCTGCCTGGCATCGGATTATGAACTTTCCAGGCTTTATGCTCCTGAGTTTTCCCACATGTTTCGTCAGGCCAAGGCCGAGTCATGAGGGCGGCGGTCTTTGCTCTGACAGAGCAAGGGGCGGTTCTGGCCAAAGTCATTAAGCAGGCTGTTCCTCAGGCTGTAGCTGTTTTCCTGCCGGAAAGAATGAAGAGAGAGTATGCTTCAGAGGACTGGCATTTTTTCAGCCATTTTGGCAGTGCTTTGCAGGAAAGCTTTGCTTGTTATGATGCTTTGGTCTGTATTATGGCCACGGGGATTGTGGTGCGTACTTTGGCCCCTTTGCTGAAGGATAAGCTGGCTGACCCTGCGGTGGTGGTCTGTGACGAGAGGGGCAGCTTTGCCATAAGTCTGCTTTCAGGGCATGTGGGAGGAGGAAACTTCTTCACCAGGCAGTTGGCAGAGGCTATTGGAGCCCAGCCTGTCATCACTACAGCTACTGACGTGGAGGGAAGGCTGGCCCCTGATGCTTTTGCAGGTCAGCTGGCTTTGCTGCCCTGGCCTAAAACCCGAATCAAGACTATCAATAAGGCCTTGCTGGAGAGAGAGAAAATTGACTATCTGGTGAGCCCTTTCCTGTCTCATAGGGATTTTTATGTGAAAGAACTGGTCAAATGGCAGCTTCCCTATAGAGAAAAAGCAGAGTATTCTTATCACGTTTGTTTGTGTCCCCGGGACGAATTGCCGGAGGAACATGAGGTGCCGGACAAAACTCTGTACCTTACTCCTCCCCGGCTGATAGCTGGAGTTGGCTGCAGGCGAAATGTGCCCAAAGAGTTAGTCTGGCAGGCTTTGGAAAATGCCTGTCAGAAGATAGGCCGTGATATTAGCTTTTTGGATGCCATGGCCAGCGTATCAGTCAAGGCTGATGAGGCAGGTCTTTTGGCAGCAGCCAGGGAACTGGGAGTTGCAATAGAATTTTATGAGGCAGAGTTGTTGCAGCAGCGGACAGAGGAGTTTCACCTGCACCAGTCCGGTTTTGTTAAAAGACAGGTGGGTACAGGCAATGTCTGTGAGGCTGCTGCAATTTGTGAGGGTCTTCGGCACAGCGAAAGAATACGTTTTGCCCTGCCGAAGACAAAGTATGAGCAGGTGACAGTTGCCCTGCTTTGGTGTTGGTGATAATTAGCAGGTGATAACATGGCAAAAATAACTGTAATAGGCTTGGGGCCCGGAAGCATTCTGGATATGACTCCCAGGGCAAGGACCGCCATTGAGCAGGCAGAGGTAGTAGTGGGCTATACCACTTATATCAAGCTTATTGAAGAATTATTGGCAGACAGCGGCAAGCAGGTTATCGGCACAGGCATGATGCAGGAAATCGACAGATGCCGGCTGGCGGTGGAGGAAGCTGCTGCCGGCAAAGAGACAGTGGTTGTATCCAGCGGTGATGCCGGTGTCTATGGCATGGCGGGACTGGTGCTGGAGCTGGTGCTGAAACGTCCAGAGAAGGACCGGCCCCAGTGGGGTGGCGTGGTGGCAGGTGTATCTGCTGTTAATGCAGCCGCTTCTGTACTGGGAGCTCCCCTGATGCATGATTTTGCTGTAATCAGCCTGTCCAATCTGCTCACACCCTGGGAGCTTATACGCAAGAGAATCCAGATGGCAGCAGAGGGGGATTTTGTTACGGCCCTCTATAACCCTAAAAGCAAGAAACGGGTGGAAAATATTGAGGAAGTGCGGGAAATCATGCTGAAATTCCGCAGCCCTGATACGCCGGTGGGAATTGTCACCGCTGCCAGCCGTGAGAAACAAACAAAGGTCATTTCCACTCTTCAGGATTTTACTAAAGAAGAGATAAATATGTTCTCCCTGGTCATCATCGGCAACAGCCAGACCTATGTGCAGGATGGCTGGATGATCACTCCCAGAGGTTATGAAAACAAGGAGAATCTTTGATGATTTTTGTTATGGCAGGCACCCAGGATGGCCGGGAGCTGGTAAAGACGCTTTTAGAGCAGGGATATGATGTCATGGCCTCAGTGGTCAGCCATTATGGCCAGCAGCTTTTGGAAAAGGCTCATAAGGGCAGGCTCACTGTCAACAGCGAGCCTCTGGATGCGGAAATGCTGCAGGCATGTTTCAGGACTCAGGGCATCAAAGCCTGTGTAGATGCCAGTCATCCTTATGCAGTGGCGGCTTCTGCCAATGCCATGACAGCCTGCCATGAGGCTGGTGTGCCTTATATACGCTATGAACGGGACCTTACCAGACTGGACTATCAGGGAACGGTTGTCGTACACAACTATGAAGAGGCTGCCGCTAAGGCAGCCTCCCTGGGGAACAGGATTTTCCTTACCACAGGCAGCCGCAATTTGCAGAAATTTGTAGAAGCGGCTTGTCTTCAAGGGAAGACGCTTATTGCCAGGGTTTTGCCTACAGCAGAAGTAATTGCTCAGTGTGAGGCGCTTGGTTTTACTCCTGACAGGCTGGTGGCTCTTCAGGGCCCTTTTTCCAAGGAACTTAACAAGGAACTATTTCTCAGGTACCAGGCAGAGGTTATCGTTACAAAGAATAGCGGCACCATGGGAGGGACAGATACCAAGCTGCAGGCTGCGGCGGAACTGGGCTTGCCCCTGGTGGTGATAGACAGGCCGCCTATGGAATATGACTGCCTGTGTGATACCTTTGACGGGGTAGAGAGAAAATTGCAGGAACTAATCAGGGAGGTAAAGTAATGAAGGCAGACTTCATCAAAAAACCAATGGAAATAGAGCATCGCAGCATGGAAATCATTGCCCCCCATTTGGCCGGCCTTGAGCTCAGCGAAGCAGAAACCAAGGTGTATTCCCGCCTGATACATGCATCAGGGGATGTGGATTATGCTCCCCTGATACATATTCATCCCCAAGCTATAGAGGCGGCCCAGCAAGCTCTTCGTTCAGGTTGTGATATTTACACAGACGTTGAGATGGTGCGTACTGGTATCAACAAGCGCAAGCTGCAGACCTTTGGCGGCAAAGTGCACTGCCTGATTGCTGATGAAAAGATTGCTGCAATGGCAAAAGAAGAGGGCATTACCCGCTCCATGGCTGCCATGCGCCACTTTGGCAAAGCCTTGGAGGGCAATATCGTGGCCATAGGAAACGCCCCTACGGCCCTCTTTGAGGTGTTGCGCCTGATGGAAGAGGAAGGGGTCCGTCCTGCCTGTGTGGTTGGTATTCCTGTAGGTTTTGTGGGAGCTGCTGATTCCAAGGAAGCACTGCGGGTGCAGGATTATGTCCCATATATTACCGTGGAGGGAACCAAGGGAGGCAGCCCCATTGCGGCTGCGGCCCTTAATGCCATCATGTACCTTATCGATGATACCCGTCCTTAAAGGAGGCTTGCCCTATGGAGAGGCAGATTCCCCGTCTGGTAATAGGCGCCACCCAATCGGGAGCGGGGAAAACTACCATTGTTACAGGACTATTGGCGGCCTTTCGAAAGAGAAAAGTGGCTGTTCAGTCCTTTAAGGTAGGCCCGGATTATATAGACCCTGGCTATCATCGTTTGGCATCAGGACGTCCTGGGATGAATCTTGATACTTGGCTGACTTCCAGTGAAAAACTGCCCTCTGCCTTTGCCAGGGAAATGGAGGGGGCAGAGCTGGCCCTCATTGAAGGCGTTATGGGCCTTTATGACGGAGGCAGGCAGGGGGTCAGCTCCACAGCGGAGATTGCCAAATTGCTTGGAGCCCCGGTGGTGCTGGTCATTGATGCCAAATCCATGGGAGCTTCTGCCGCAGCCATTGCCCAGGGTTTTCGTGATTACGATAAAGATGTGCATCTGGCAGGAGTTATTCTTAACAGAGTAGGCTCCGATACCCATGAGGCCATGCTGAAAGAGGCTATGGCTGATATTGGTATGCCTGTTTTCGGTGTTATGCGTCGCCAGGATGGCCTTGTCATGCCAGAAAGGCATTTGGGGCTGGTGCCCGTGGAAGAGCGGGGCGGCGCAGAGAACTTGGCATTAAAGGCAGTGGCTGCTATGGGAGAGGCCGTGGAATGCCAGGTGGATTTGGAAGCCCTGCTGGACCTTTCTAAAAAAGCCTCACCCCTTAATTTTGAGTCCATGGTCTGCAAGCCGGACTGGGTTGCAGGCAAATGTCGTATTGGTGTGGCAAAGGACGAGGCTTTTTCTTTTTATTATCCAGCCAGCTTGCAAGTGCTTGAGGAACTGGGGGCGGAACTGGTGCCTTTCAGTCCTTTACAGGATAAACAGCTTCCCGTGGTAGATGGCTTAATCATAGGCGGCGGTTTTCCGGAGATGTTTGCCAGGCAGCTGGAGGATAACAAATCCCTGCGTCAGGAAATAAGGGAGAAAGCCTTGTCCGGCCTCCCCATCTACGCCGAGTGTGGAGGATATATGTACCTTATGGAAAGCCTGAGGGATTTTGACGGGGGCGAGCACGAGATGGTGGGGCTCTTCCCCTGTAGGGCAGCTATGACCAGCAAGCTTCAGACAGTGGGCTATATTGAAGCTTGTCTTCTGGAAGATACAGTGCTGGGAGCCAAGGGCAGTGTGCTGCACGGTCATGAGTTCCACTTTTCGGTGGAAGAGGAACAGGCAGCAGATGAAGAACGGCCCTTTGAGTTCACTCGCCTGCGAAATGGCAGGACTTATCTGGCAGGCCATAAATTGGGGCAGACCTTAGGCAGTTATTTGCATCTTCATTTTGCAGGCTGTCCTGAACAGGCAAGGTCATTTGTGGGGGCGTGTGCGGCATGGAAAAAAAGCCACTGAAAGTTGCAAGGACAAAACTTATCCTGATAACAGGTGGAGCTCGCTCAGGGAAATCCGCCTTTGCAGAAGCTTATGCCAAGGCAGCTTCTTTGGAGGGCAGGGTGGCTTACATCGCCACTGCTCAAGTTTACGACGAAGAGATGAAATACAGGGTGCAAAGACATAGGGAGCGCCGCCCCCAGGGGTGGCAGACCTTTGAGGCACCTACAGAAGAAGCTGTTTTGGCCGCTCTGCGTGAGACAGGTGAAAACTTTGACGTCATTCTCTTTGATTGCCTGACGCTCTATCTGAGCAATTTCCTTTGCAGCTGCAGTGAAGAAGAATTGCAGCATGAGAAGGGATTATACAAGCAAATACAGGCTATGGCGGAAAGACTGCTGTCGGTAGTTTCTGCCATGACCAGAGCCAGGGCTTTGGTCGTGGTTACCAATGAAGTGGGGGCGGGAATTGTGCCTGAGAACCATCTAGCAAGGCTTTACCGTGACTTGTCAGGGCTGCTGAACCAGCAACTGGCGGACGCTGCAGAGGCCGTCTACTTGACAGCTTGCGGCCAGGCTGTGAACTTGAAAAAAATGGGGCTCAAGGCTGAAGCAGCAGCAGAGCTTGATTTGGGACAGTCAGACAGCCTGACCTGAAGCAGGAGGCAGTGGTATGAAAAAAGTGCGGATAACCGTTATGCGTAAGGCTTGTTATTCTGATTTGATGGCGGAGTATGAAAATCCTATAGAACATGCCTGCGATGTTCAGGAAGGCGCTGTATTCATCGCCAATGGCTGGCAACGGCCTGCAGGTCTTTGTGAAAGTGCCTGGGAATCCATGTCTCCCTTTGTCATGGGACTGGCTCATGGTGCAGAGAATTTCTATGATGGCTGGATGAAAAATCCCCGCTCAGCCATGATTTCCTGTAATGATGGCTTTCGTCCTGTTAGTTTCCTTTTGGAAGCCATAGACGAAGAAGCGACCTGAAAGATAGGACAGATGCAGCAAGTTTTTTAATCACTGGCGTTAAAACATACAACTATTGGAGGTTTATTTCATGGCTAAAAGCATCATGCTGATGGGCACCAGTTCCCATGTGGGCAAGAGTATCATTACTACAGCTCTATGCCGTATCTTTCATCAGCAGGGGCTGAAGGTTGTGCCTTTCAAGGCTCAGAATATGGCTTTGAACTCTTATGTGACCCGTGAAGGACTGGAAATGGGCAGGGCACAGGTAGCCCAGGCAGAGGCGGCTGGGCTGGAACCCATGGTGGATATGAATCCTGTACTTCTGAAGCCTACAGGAAATTCCTGCTCCCAGGTCATTATTAACGGACGTCCCTTGGGGAACATGAGCGCCAGGGAATATCATACCGGTTATTCACTGAAGGCTTTTTCAGCTGTTACTGAGGCTTTGGAGCGTCTGCAGCAGAACTATGAGGTGCTGGTGATTGAGGGAGCAGGCAGTCCGGCAGAAGTGAACCTTAAGGCCAATGATATTGTTAATATGAGGGTGGCCAAGCATCTGCAGGCTCCTGTGCTGCTCATTGCTGATATTGACAGAGGGGGAGCGTTGGCATCTCTGGTGGGTACCCTGGAACTATTGGATGAGGATGAGCGTGCCCTGGTAAAGGGGCTGGTCATCAATAAGTTCAGGGGGGATATTTCCCTGTTGACTCCGGCCATAGAATTTTTGGAGAAGAAAACTGGCAAGCCGGTGCTGGGGGTGGTTCCCCATATAGACGAGCTGGGCATAGATGATGAGGATTCAGTTTCATTGGAGGAAAAGCAGGCAGCTCCCCATGAAGACGGTGACAAGCTGCGTTTGGCAGTGATACAGACTCCTAAGATTTCCAATTTCACGGATTTTTCCAGCTTGGCGGCGGAGCCTGATGTTGACCTTTATTATGTACAGGATGTTGAAGGATTGGGTGAGCCTGATCTCATCCTGCTGCCTGGCTCCAAGAACACTACAGAGGATTTGCTCCATTTGAGGGAGTGTGGATTGGAGCAGGCTGTCAAGGCAAAGGTGCAGGCCGGGACACCCCTTTGGGGAATTTGTGGCGGCTATCAGATGCTGGGAGAAAAGATACGTGACCCACATCATACGGAATCTGTCCACGATGAAGTGGTTGGCATGGGGCTGCTGCCAATCATTACCACCTTTTCCCCGGAGAAGCTGCTGACCCAGGTAAAATGCCGGTGTGAGTGCTTGAGTTATATCACGGAATCAAGCTCCTTGCAGGCAGATGACATGCCAGGCTATGAGATTCACATGGGGCAAACTGATTTTACAGCTGAGACAATACATCCCTTCCGCATTCTTTCAATGGGAGGAAGGGATGCAAATGAAGCCGATGGGGCTGTGAGTGCCGATGGCATGGTTCTTGGCACATATGTTCACGGTATCTTTGACCACGACGGATTCAGGCGTCAGCTTCTCAATGTGCTGCGTAAAAAACGCGGTTGGGAGCCTCTACAGGAACAGCGCAATCAGTACAAGGCCAAGGAAGCTGCCTACGACAGGCTGGCTGAAACGGTGGCTGGCAGCCTGGATATGAAGAAACTGGAGGCCATCATGGATGGGAACGGGGAGGATATATGCTGACGGCTATTTGTGCATTCCTTTTCGATACCATCATAGGCGATCCCAATAGCAAATGGCATCCGGTGGTGCTGATGGGGAAACTGATTTCCCTTTTAGAACGTTTTTTTTACCGCGGTACGGATAGTGATGGCAAAAAATTTGCCATGGGCGCCATGCTGGTAATAATTGTCCTGCTGATAAGCTACGACGTGGCGGCGGCCTTGATGCACTTCTCTTACTATCTACCAGGCTGGGGAAGCGCCATGGTGGGAGCCCTTATCCTTTCCTTTATGATTTCTCCCAAGAGCCTGGCCAAGGCAGGTAAAGAGATTTACGGCCTGCTGGTGGTGGGTGATTTGGCAGAGGCCAGGCGCAAAGTAGGATGGATTGTAGGCAGGGATACGGAGGAATTGAGCGAGGATGAAGTATCCAGGGCCACAGTGGAGACTATTGCAGAAAACACTGTTGACGGTATCATCGCTCCCTTGTTCTATTTTGCCATTGGTGGCGTGCCTCTGGCGGTGCTCTATCGGGCTGCCAATACCATGGATTCCATGTTGGGGTATAAGAACGAAAAATACCTCTACTTTGGACGGGCGGCTGCCAGGTTGGATGATGCTCTAGGGTTGATTCCTGCCCGCATTACGGCAGTGCTCTTTATCATCAGCGCCTGGCTGCTGGGGTTTGATGCCCGTCATGCCCTTGAGGTGATGAAACGTGATGCGGATAAGCATCCAAGTCCCAATGGCGGTTATGCCGAGGCCACGGTGGCAGGGGCACTGCATATACGCTTAGGTGGAGTTAACTCTTATTTCGGAAAAAAATCCTTCCGTGCCTACATGGGGGATGTAATTGAGATGACGGCCCCCAAGCATATAATGGAATGCATCCGCATGATGTATACGGCGACGGTCTTATATCTTATAGGTTTTTATCTTATTTTCCGTTGCATGGGCTTCAGCCTGTATTAAGGGACAAAGTTGTAGCTAGCTTTTTTTATGCGACTGATTTTTTTGGGGGGATTATGTCTCGTGCGATTGTTTTTCGTGGCGCTGCAGTTCCTGACAAGGCTTCACTTTGTCAAACAGGATAATTGGACAGCTGAGGATTTTGGCCGGTCCACCAGATTCTTTCCTTTGGTAGGGTTGGTCCTTGGCTGTATTTATATGGCAGCAGCTTTTTTGTTGCTTAATTATTTGGGTCCCTCTGCCATCACTGGTACATTGCTGTTGATTATGACCATTGCGCTGACGGGAGGCCTCCATTATGACGGTTTTATGGATACCATGGATGGTTTGCTGTCGGGGCGCAGCCGGGAGAGAATGCTGGAGATAATGAAGGACAGTCGGGTGGGCTCCTATGGCGCCTTAGCTGCCATGTGTCTGCTGCTTTTCCAGTGGTCTCTGATAAATGAGCTTTCTTTAGAGCAAGCTATGGCAGGAATGTTTGTCATGCCTGTGATAGGACGTATGGCCATGGTTATGGTTATTGCCTCGTTTCCTTACGCCCGCCCGGAAGGGATGGGGAAGGCTTTTTCGGAAATGGCAGATAAAAAGACCCTCCTGATGGCGGGGGCCTTTACTTGTATTGTGGTTGTTCCCTGGGGATTGGTGGCTATATCAGCTTTAGTTATAGGACTTTTGACGGCTTTTTGTTTTGGACACCAGGCCTGTAGCAAGCTGGGCGGCGTTACGGGAGATGTTTATGGTGCAGCTGAGCTTCTGACGGAAACTGCAGTCTTGTTAGTATTTTTCTTCTCGAAATTATTTTGAGTGAGTTCTCCTTTCGGACACCATAGCAGGGTGTTTGGAAGGAGTTTTTGTTTATGGCGTGGAAGTATTTAAGGACTGATAACGTAGTATAGTAAAGGTTTGAAATTCTGCTATATTTCTGCATTAAGGAGGGTAATGCCATGTCTGTGCTTCAGGATATTATGTCTGTCAATGCATCTTTTTGTGCTTCACCTCCCAATGATTATACCCAGGAGGATCATCATCAGAGCAAGCTGCCACAAAAGCAGGTGGCTATCATCACTTGTATGGATACGAGATTGGTTAATTTCCTGGAGCAAGCCTTGGGATTAGCTAGGGGGGATGCTAAGGTCATCAAGACAGCGGGAAATTCTGTGACAGGCGTTTTCGACGGCACTATTCGCAGCCTGATGGTTTGTATCTATGAACTGGGGGTGAAGGAAATCCTGGTCATAGGCCACCATGAGTGTGGCATGGCTAAGACTACCTCTAAGAGCCTTACCGAAGCTATGCTGTCACGGGGCGTTCCTAAAGAGGCTATCCACATGATAGCCAAAGAGCTGAGGGAATGGGCAGACGAATTCCAGCATCCGGAGCAGAATGTGCTGGATACAGTTGAAGCCATCAGGCTGAACCCCTTGATTCCCACCGACGTGCCAGTGCATGGGTTGATCTTCCACCCACGAACCGGGAAACTTGATATTGTGGTGGATGGATACGAATATGCCAGAGGATAAATGTTAATTGGCAGGCCATGATAATACGAAAGCATGAACAGGAAGTCAATCGTTCTGTTCTTCCCGGCGCCTTAAAGACAGTCCTGAAGTGACGCGGTTGTTCAGCTGTTGATTGACATGGGCATAACGGGCTGTAATCTTGGGGTCACGGTGGCGGAGGGTATCCTGTACCACGCGGAGGTCTTTTGTCTGCTGATACAGGTTGGTGCCGCAACTGTGGCGGAAGATGTGGCAGGTCTGGCCCTGTTGTTTCAAGCCGGTTATCTTCAGGGCTTTGTTCATAATATAGCGCAGGCCGTTGCGGGAAATACGGCCCAGTTCGTTGTTGTGTGAATCGGAGAGAATAAGGGGGGTGAGGGAACCCTCCTTTTTGATTGGCTTGTCTGTTGGGATGGCATCTATATAGGCTTTGAGAATATCGAAGGTCTCAGAGCAGGGATAGATAGGGTCCAGGCGGCCTGCGGCACCCTTGCCTCGAATCATGATAACCTTAATATCCCAGCGGACGTCCTCACGGCAAAGCCTGTGAACCTCAATATTACGAAGACCTTCCACACCCATGAGATATAGGATAAGGATGTTCCTGGTGCGGATGAATTGATCTGGCTCCTGGTCAAAGAATTCGCAGATTTCCACCATCTGTTCTTGGCTGTAGAAATTCAGCAGATTGTGGGAAGTGGTGCTGGCAATGCTTACATCCTGGCAAGGATTGGCGGAAATAAGTCCCAGCTGCTGGGCAGCGGAAAAGAAGGAACGTATGGACATGAAAACAGTATGGTTAGTAGCAGGTTGGTAATTTTCCTGTATAAGGTACTCACGGAAAAGGCGCATTTGGTAGTCGTTTACAGCTAATGGATGCAGGTGGTTGTCCAGACACCAGCAGATAAAGTGGTCAATCCAGGAACAGTAGGTTTTCAGGGTGTTGCTGCTGGGATTGCCATTGGCAATGTAACGTGGCAAGAATTCATGGTAATGCTGAACAAAGTAGTCAGGCGTGATGGTTTGGGCCGCAGGTATATGCGCCAAAGAAGATGAAGCGACGTCTGGCAGAACTAGAGTTTTTTCATCTGTAGAAAAGTGGTTGACATTATCATACATTTTTTTCATCGATAAAACCTCGCTGGAAATATACTACCGATATCCACTTCAGATGGTTTACTGTGTTGTACGGGAATACAACACAGTAAACTTTAGGGGAAAAAGCAGGTCCTTAAAACCTGCTTCCGTACTTGACTATAGTTATATTTTAATAGTTTTGCCCAATTATGGCAAGAGTTTGCTTTAGCCCTGCAAATCCTCAATAGCTTGGGCTGCCCCCATGATGCCGATGACAGCATGCTCAAAGGTCAGACCGCCCTGCAGATAAACATTGTAAGGTGCTCTAAGAGGTCCATCGGCGCTGAACTCTATGGATGCGCCCTGTACGAAGGTGCCTGCTGCCATGATGATTTGGTCCTTGTAGCCTGGCATGTCCCAGGGCTCCGGTGCTGCAAAGGAATCCACCGGTGAATATTTCTGTATACCCTGGCAGAAAGCAATCAGCTTTTCTGCAGAGCCAAGCTCTATGGCCTGGATAATATCTCCACGTACGTCCTTGCCCAAGGGTAAAGTCTTATAGCCCAGTTTCTCAAACATGCCTGCAGCAAAGATGGCTCCTTTTATCGCCTGGGAGACTACATGAGGTGCCAGGAATAATCCCTGGAACAGCAGGCGGTTGTTGGCCAGGCTGGCCCCCAACTCATCCCCCATGCCCGGCGCCGTCAGCCGATAGGAAGCAAGCTCTACAAGTTTGTCGCGACCGACTATGTAACCGCCTGTAGGGGCAATACCGCCGCCGGGATTCTTGATTAAGGAGCCTGCCATAATGTCAGCCCCAACCTGAGTTGGTTCCAGCACATCTACAAATTCTCCATAGCAATTATCTACGAAGCATATGCAGGCAGGATTGAGGCGGTGCACCTCTGCTGTGATTTCCCTTATATCCTCAATTGATAAGGGATTTCTCATGCTGTAGCCTCGGGAACGTTGGATAAGCACCATTTTGGTATTTGTACCCACAACTTGGTTGATATTATCAACCACAACTTTCCCGTCTTCCATGGGCAGCTCATTGTACTTGATGCCGAATTCCTTTAAAGAACCAGGGGATGGATTGTCATAGCCGATGACCGTCTGCATGGTATCATATGGTTTGCCGGTAATGGATACCAGCTCATCCCCGGGGCGCAGGATACCGAATAGTACTGTAGCCAAGGCATGGGTACCGGAGACGAACTGGGTACGCACCAAGGCCCGCTCGGCACCAAATATATTGGCATACAGTTCCTCCAGCTTGCTGCGGCCGATATCGTCGTAGGCATAACCTGAGGTGGTATTAAAGTGGGCATCGGAAACCTTGCACTCACGCATGGCATCCAGCACCTTCAAAGTATTTGCTTCGGCGATTTCCTCCACTCTCTTGAACAGCGGCGTGGATTCCTGCAGGACTTCCTGCTTCAGGGCCAATAATTTTTCTGAGAAAGCCAAAAATAAAACTCCTTTTTTATCTTTTTAGTTTCGGTTTACAATATTGGAAATATGTTTCAAGGTTATGGACAAGGTGCCATCCTCGTTGTTATTGAATTCCACAAACTCGGTGTTATCGAAGTAATCTGTAGGAATAGAAAGTTCTATACCCGTATCAGTTTTTAGCTTGTGTTTATACATTTTTTTTAAGGTAGCTTCCTGGTCCATCTTGACAGGTTTTTCGAAACCTTCCTCCTGGATAGCAGCTGTAAAATCTGCCTGCATAGAGGGATTATCTTTGAATACCTCCTGCCCCACAGCTGCCAAGTCCAACTCATCATTATTTTCCATGGCTTCTGCCACAACGTTCTTAACTGAGGCAGCTATGGTTACTTCATCTTGTCCGTAGGCTTCTGCGACTTTTTTGACGTTTTTATTCAGGCTTTTAATGGCTTCTTTTGGGGATGGAGTCAGGGAACACTCTAAAAGAATTTCTGGGAAGACAAAGATGGAATTTCCATCAATGGTATATCGCTTGGCATCTACAGATATGGCCATTGTACCTACATCAATAAAAGCAAATTCATCCATTTTCTGGGATAAATTAGGCATGATGGAATAATGGTTGATAATGTCGTTTTTTATTCCATTTTCTGTCTGATTAACCTGATGTATATAGCCCATGTGGCTGTTGCACTTGAAGATGACTATCTTGCGATGGTCGTCTATACGCACATCTGCTACTATTACATCAGCGGAGGCCATTTCCTCTGCATGGCAAAAGGCTTCTTCAAAGGTATGTCCAACATCCTTTGAGAATGAAATGAAATCCATTTCACCATTAAGATACCCTGACAGTTTTTCTTGAAAGGAACTGTCATCATAGAAGGTCCCGGGCTTTGCTCCCTGGCTTTTCCATGCTTTTTCTATATGTTTTAGCAAGAAGGTTTCTATACTGTCTGATACTGATAATTCTTCATCAGAGTATATGGTCATGCCTGAGTTAATATCCAGGATATGCAAAACAGCTTTATCAATGATAATCAAGTTTTATCCTTCTCTCTCATAGCAGCTTCTTTTTCAGCTCGTTGACGTATTTCCTGCAGGCGTGGAACCATATATGTCTGCAGTTTAGCTGAAAGTTCAGCTAAGGAATTTGAATCAAAATCGTAGTTGACATCAGGTATGTCCCAAATGCGGGCTTCACCAAAAAATTCATCACGGTAGATGTTATAATAAATGGTGAAATCACTTTCGATACTGAAGTCAACGTAGTTGATTATAACATAGGAGCCATTGTTAATTTTTTCAGGATTTTGTGGCTTTATGAAGAGCGTAAAACCTTCACATGAAGCTGGGAGTTCTGTTTCTCCTCCCCACTCCACAATGCCTTTTTTTAGGATTATACTTCCGATAGCCTCCCGATTATAATTCTCCATATCACTTAATAGTCCTTCGAATTGGGCTCGAAGCAATTGTTCAAAGGACTCAAGTTTGGCTGTAATGAACTCAATGCGGCAGAATTCAATCAAACCTATCTTCACACGGACTTTGTATTCGTGGGTTTCTTCATGGTAGTATATGATGACTTTTTTGTGAAGTTGTGGGTTGGTATAGCTGTATAAATCATACATATTCTCAATAATATGTTGGTCACGGTTAAGATTGAAGCCGTGGCAGCTATCCGGCAGTTCTTCCAGGTAATGCCAGTCCTTGATGTCGGCTTCCACCTTGGCTTTTGTTTCTTCCTGCAAGTTATCCCCCACCTAACTGAGCGTCAATTTCAACAACACATTATTATAGCATACACTCTCTATTCCATACAACCTGTGCGTGGCATAACAAAACGGATTCCCAACTGTTGCGGGAATCCGTTTTCCTTTTTTCAAATTTTCTTGTTAGGCCATGCGCTCCAGGGCTCTATGGGCAATATCCTTGCGGTACTGCATGCCTTGGAAATTTATCTTGCCTACGCCTGCGTAGGCCTTGTCAACGGCTTCTTTGATGCTGGCGGCCTCTGCCACCACGCCCAGCACACGCCCGCCGCTGGTGACTACACTACCGTCCTTCTCTGCTGTGCCAGCATGGAAAACCATCGTGCCGGCTGCTTCAGCATCATCCAGTCCTTTTATGGGGTGGCCTTTCTCATACTTGCCGGGATAGCCGCCTGAGGCCAGCACCACACAGACAGCAGCACCTTCAGACCAGACGATGTTCTGCTGGGCCAGGGTGCCGTCACAACAGGCCTGCATGATCTCTGCCAAATCACTTTTTAAAAGGGGCAGGACTACCTGTGTTTCCGGGTCGCCAAAGCGAGCGTTGAATTCCACTACTTTGGGACCGTCCTCGGTAATCATCAGGCCAGCGTAGAGACAGCCTTTATAGGTGCGCCCCTCGGTCTTCATACCAGCAATGATAGGTTTGAGCACCTTTTCTACAGCCTGATTCACCAAATCGGGAGTCATAACAGGGGCAGGAGCGTAGGTTCCCATTCCGCCTGTATTGGGGCCCTTATCGCCATCATAGGCGCGTTTATGGTCCTGGGAGCTTATCATTGGCACGATAGTCTCACCATCGGTGAAGGCCAACAGGGAAGCTTCTTCACCAACCATGCATTCCTCAATGACCACTCGGCTGCCTGCAGCACCAAAGCTCTTGTCTTCCATGATGTTGTCGACTGCAGCAATTGCTTCCTCAAGGGTCTGGGCCACTACAACACCCTTGCCAGCGGCAAGGCCGTCAGCCTTGATGACGATAGGTGCGCCCTCTTCCCTTACGTAAGCTCTGGCTGATTCTGCATCATTGAATACCTTGAACTTGGCCGTGGGAATCTGGTATTTTTCCATCATCATTTTAGCAAAGGACTTGGAGCCTTCCAGTTCGGCTGCGTCACGGCGGGGACCAAAGGCGCGGATGCCAGTATTTTCCAGGGCATCCACCAAGCCATTGGTAAGGGGAGCCTCAGGGCCAACCACAACCATGTCGATGGCTGACTGCTTGGCAAATTCCACAATCCTGTCATTGTCATCAATGGAGATTCCCTCTATGCACTCAGCCACTTTGGCCATGCCAGGATTGCCGGGAATAGCATAAATTTTATCTACTTTGGGGCTTTGGGCCAGCTTCCAGGCCAGGGTATGCTCACGGCCGCCGCCGCCAATTACCAGGATTTTCATGCTTCCGCCCCCTGCTCCATAACCTTGGCCAGGTAATTCTTGATAGCTGTATCATAATCAGCCGTATGGGCAAAGGCCTCCTGGGCCAGTTGCATGCGGAGTTTGTAATCAACCTCGCCCTGTTCCTCTACCTGGGTGGCCACAGCCTCATAACGTGCAGGGTTGGTGACCACCGTCACGAACTTGAAGTTCTTGGCGGAAGCACGAATCATGGCAGGTCCACCGATATCAATGTTCTCTATGGCCTCAGCCAGCTCTACGTCTGGTTTGGCAATCGTTTCCTTGAAGGGATAGAGATTAACCACAACCAAATCAATGCCCTTGATGTTATGTTCCTGCATCTGGTTGAGATGCTCCTGGTTGTCACGCACAGCCAAGATACCGCCGTGAATGAAAGGATTTAGGGTTTTGACCCGACCGTCCATGATTTCGGGGAAGCCGGTAACATCACTGACATAGGTTACTGGAATACCTGCTTCTTTGATGGCCTTCATAGTGCCGCCAGTGGAGATGATTTCCACCCCGGCAGCGTGAAGACGCTTAGCCAGTTCCACTACACCGTCTTTATTGGAAACGCTGATCAGCGCGCGCTTGATTTTCATTTATTTATTGTCCCCTTCCAAGATATGCACATGACGTCCTTCCACCTTCAGGCGGCCTTCACAGTAAAGCTGTACAGCCTTAGGATAGATAATATGTTCCTGCTCAAGTACCCGGGCTCCCAATGTCTCTTCTGTATCACCGGGCAGCACCGGCACCGCAGCCTGCATGATAATGGGGCCGGAATCCGTACCCTCATCAACAAAATGCACCGTGCAGCCGCTGACCTTCACTCCGTAGGCCAGTACGTCCCTATGGGCATGAGCTCCGGGGAAGCTGGGCAGCAAGGCTGGATGGATATTCATGATGCGGCCGGCAAAGTGTCTGACGAAAAGCGGTGTAAGTATCCGCATAAAGCCAGCCAGCACCACCAAAGTGACTCCAGCTTCTTCCAACTCCTTGATAAGAGCTTCCTCAAAGGGCTCCCGGCCCTCATACTCTTTGCGGTTCACGCAGACTGCCTTGATACCTGCCTTTTTAGCTCTTTCCAGAGCAAAGGCGTCAGGTTTGTCCGTCAGCACTACAGCAATCTCGGCTTTGACTTCGCCACGGCCAATGGCGTCAATGATGGATTGTAGGTCAGTGCCACGGCCTGAGCAGAGCACTCCTAATTTTTGTTTCTCAGCCACGGAACACCCCGCCTCTGATGGTCACATCGTGATTGCCTTTTACTACCCGGCCAATCTCATAGACTGTTTCACCGCGGGCTGCCAGATGGGCTTCAATCTTCTCTGCCTCGTCAATGCTGGCAATGAGCACCATGCCGATACCCATGTTGAAGGTGCGGTACATCTCATGCCAGTCTACATTGCCCCACTCTTGCAGCAGCTTGAAGACAGGGGGCACTCGCCAGGCCTCTGCATCAAGCTCCACTGCCAAATCATCGGGCAGGGCACGGGGGATATTGTCGTAGAAGCCACCACCAGTGATATGCACCAAACCGTGGAGGTCAAAATCACGCAGCAAGGGCAGGCAGGCCTGGGGATACAGGCGGGTAGGTGTCAAAAGTTCTTCACCAATAGTTTTGCCCAGTTCCTCTATGTATTCATCGCCCTTGAAGCCCTTGTGCTCAAAGACAATCTTGCGTACCAGGGAATAACCGTTGGAATGGACGCCAGAGCTGGGCAGTCCCAGGAGAATATCTCCTTCCTTGACCTTGGCAGCTGTGATAAGCTTGGACTTTTCCACTACGCCTACGGCAAAGCCGGCAATATCATACTCACCAACGGGATAGAAACCGCTCATTTCCGCTGTTTCGCCGCCAATGAGAGCACAGCCGGATTCGCGGCAGGCAGAGGCTACGCCTTTCACCACATCTGCCACCTGCTCAGGATCAAGCTTACCCACAGCCAAATAGTCCAGGAAGAACAGGGGCTCTGCTCCCTGTACCAGAATATCATTCACACACATGGCCACAGCATCCTGGCCGATGGTATCATGCCTGTTCAGCATAAAAGCCAGGCGCAGCTTGGTGCCAACACCATCAGTGCCGGAAACAAGCACTGGCTCCTTATACTTGGACGCCTGCAGGGCAAAAAGTCCGCCGAAGCCACCGAGATCTCCCAGCACCTCTGGACGATAAGTTGCCTTTACGCTGTCCTTGATCAGCTGCACACTGCGGTTGCCCGCATCAATATCTACACCAGCATCTTTATATGTAAGTTGTTCTGCCATATAAAATCAAATACCCCTCTTATCAGTCTCAGCACTTTTCCTTACGATGTTCAAACACATACTTGCTGTTCCCTGCCGGCTTTTCTCCATCTTCAATGGGATAAGCCTTGTTGAAGCAGGCATAGCACATATCCTCGGGATTGACCTCGTTCATGCACTTCTTCAGTCCTTCGATGGAGAGGAAATGCAGGGAATCAGCTCCGATAAACTCTCTTATTTCCTCCACACTTTTGGTGGCGGCGATAAGTTCCTTGCGGATAGAAGTGTCTATACCATAATAGCAGGGAAAACCAATGGGAGGACTGGAAACGCACATATGCACTTCTCGGGCTCCGGCATCCTTCAGCATCTTAACAATCTTGCCGCTGGTGGTACCACGGACAATGCTGTCATCCACCATGATGACAGACTTGCCTTTTACGGCAGCACCGATGGCATTAAGCTTCAGCTTTACGGCAGTATCGCGTTTTTTCTGGGTAGGCTGGATAAAGGTACGGCCGATATAGCGGTTTTTGATAAGCCCTTCCATGAAGGGAATGCCGGACTCATAAGCAAAGCCTGTTGCTGCGGTGGTGCCGGAGTCTGGCACGGAAATCACAACATCACCTTTGAAGCCGGACTCCTTGGCTAACTGCCGGCCCATCATGAAGCGGGCCTCATGTACGCTTTGGCCGTCAATGACAGAATCAGGACGGGCAAAGTAGATGTATTCGAAGACGCAGGAGGCCTTCTTTTCCTCAGTTGCAAAGGGGAAGGACTTCACACCTTCATCGTCTATCACTACCATTTCGCCAGGCTGGACATCACGAATGAACTCTGCGCCTACCACATCCAGGCCACAGCTTTCCGAGGAAAGAATATAACTCCCCTCTTCGGTTTTGCCCAAGCAGAGGGGACGGAAGCCCTGGGGATCTCTGGCACCAATCAGTTTTGATTCCGTCATGATGGTGAGGCAGTAAGCTCCTTTGATTTTCTTAAGGCTCTCGATGATCTTTTCTTCGATGGTTTCTTGACGGGAACGGGCAATCAGGTTCACAAAGACCTCAGAGTCAATGGAGGTCTGGAAGATGGTGCCCTGCTCCTCCAGGTCGGCCCTAATGGCCGCAGCGTTGGTCAGGTTGCCATTATGTGCCAGGGCAATCTTGCCTCTTGCATAGTTTACCAACAGGGGCTGGGTGTTGGCCAGCAGGCTGGAACCTGTAGTGGAATAGCGTACATGACCAATGGCAATGGTCTGGTTTTCCATATGAGGCACCTGATGGCGGAACACCTCATTTACGAGCCCCATGCCTCTGGACACATCCATCCAGGCACCATCGGTAATGGCAATGCCGGCGCTCTCCTGTCCTCTGTGCTGCAGAGCATAGAGGCCGAGATAGGTCATGGCCGAAACATCTTCAGTTTTTGAATAGACGCCATAGACACCGCATTCCTCATGCCACTGGGGTTTTAATGCGCAGTCATTTTCATACATTTCTTCTTGGTCTCTCTTTCGAAAAATATCAAAAAACAGTCCGCATAACGCGCAGCTTAAAGCTGCGCAGCTACACGGGCTGCCTTTTTCTCCACACCTTGTACCATTTCTTCGCGATAAGCCGTGAGCTTCTGCTGCAGAGCAGCATCAGCCACCGCAAAGATTTCCACTGCCAAAATGGCAGCATTTTTAGCACCGTTGACCGCCATAGTGGCCACAGGCACACCTGAGGGCATCTGCACAGTAGAAAGAAGTGCGTCCATGCCATTGAGGGGAGTCGCATTAATGGGCACACCAATAACCGGACGGGTGGTATAGCTTGCCACAACTCCCGCCAGATGGGCAGCTGCTCCTGCTGCCACAATAAAGACGCCCACACCGTTTTCTGCTGCATCCTTGACAAAATGACGCACTTTATCCGGGGTACGATGTGCAGATGCTACTTCCACTACTGGCTCAATGCCAAACTGATGAAGAAGTTCCACTGCAGGCTTCAAAACCGGCCAGTCAGAATCGCTGCCCATCAAAATAGCTGCTTTCATTTTGCTCTGCCTCCTTTGTCAGGCAATGCAAGACCTGACAAAGGCCTTGCATTGCTTAGTTTTATTATTTGAATTCCTTGCCTGTAAGCATCTGATATGCTTCCTTATACTTGGCAATGGTTTTATCGATGATATCCTGGGGGAGTTTGTAGCCCTTGTCCGGATTGGCTTTCAGCCAGTCACGCACAAACTGTTTGTCATAGGAAGGCTGGCCATGTCCTGCTTCATAGCCTTCCAGGGGCCAGAAGCGGGAGCTGTCAGGAGTAAGCATCTCGTCGCCGATAACAATATTGCCTTCCTCATCAAGACCAAACTCGAATTTGGTATCTGCAATAATGATGCCCTTGGACTTGGCATAATCAGCACATTTCTTGTAGATGGCAATGGTATAATCACGAATCTTTTCTACATACTCACGTCCGTGGCCGGGGAAAGCCTTATCTACATAAGCAGCACCCTGCTCCAGGCTCACGTTTTCATCGTGGTCGCCCAGTTCTGCTTTGGTGCTGGGGGTGAAGATAGGCTCAGGAAGTTGCTGGGATTCCTTCAGACCAGCAGGGAGCTTGATACCGCAAATCGTACCGTCTGCCTGGTAGCTTTCCCAGCCGCTGCCGGTGATGTAGCCACGCACGATACATTCCATGGGAATCATCTTCAGCTTGCGGCACTTGGTGGTGCGTCCCTGGAACTCAGGCTGCTGGAAGAACTCCGGCAGGTCTGCAGTGTCAGTGGAAAGCACATGGTTCGGCAAGATGTCCTGGGTAAAATCGAACCAGAACTTGGACATCTGGGTGAGGATGGCACCTTTATCCGTAATATCATTTTCCAAGATATGGTCAAAGGCAGAAATACGGTCAGTTGCCACCAGTACCAGACTGTCATCCAGGTCATAGATTTCACGGACTTTGCCAGATTTGAACGGTTTGTACTCTTTCATGAGCTTGAATCGTCTCCCCTTCTAATGATAGTTATTAACTTGGCCACATCTCACATAATATATGTAAATTTGTCCTCTGTCAACAAAAAGGGACACATGTCCTTGTTTTTCCGTTAACATCTTTATTTTGCTTCATATCATAATATTTGCAAAATAATTTAGCGGCTTTTGTCTACTTTGAAAACGCAAAAAAGGCACCTTGCCGGTGCCCTCGCTTCATGACGTTTCCCTTATGATTGTTCCTCAAACTGGTCTTTGCCGACTCCGCACAGGGGGCAGACAAAATCCTCTGGCAGATCTTCAAATTTCACTCCGGGAGCAAGATCGTAATCTGCATCGCCTTTTTCCTCGTCATAAATCCATCCGCATACAGAACAAACCCAAACTTTCATGTTACGCCCTCCCTGTACAAAATGAACCATGCCTTCTTTGATAAATGCTCACTTCTACACGGCCTGGACAAACTCCTGCTGTGTCTTGGACTTTATCTTTTGGAAATACTCCCAAGGGACCTGCATATTCCCATCTTCACCTGTGCCCAATTCTATACCTGGGCGGTTTGTGCCGTGGAAATCAGTACCGCCAGTAGCCAGCAACTGGTATTTTTCAATCATATAGGCGGCAAAGTCTTCGTCCTCAGCTGTATAGTTGGGATAATATCTTTCCATACCGTCCAGTCCCATTGAGTGAAGGTGCAGGATGGCCTTCTCCTGCTCCTGGCGGCTTAATCCTTTCAGACCAATATTTTTGTGGAAATGAGCCAAAGAAGTAACGCCGCCTGCTTCACGAATCAGGGGCAGGGCTTCCTCGGCAGTGATGTTCACATCAATGCCCAAAGCCTCAGCGGCTGGGTTAAGGTAGTTGTCCCAAAGAGGCTGGGCTCTTTCATACATTTGCAGAGATACCATATAGCGCATAAGGGCATATCTGTCCAGAGCACCATAGGCAAAGGGGCGGACTTTCTCCAGGGAGATGTCTACGCCACGCTCCCGCACAAAATCAATCATTTCAGGAATTTTCGCTTCCTTGATGGAGCGGATTTTTTTATAGAGTAACTGGAAAGATGGATGATGTGCGTCAAAGCCCAGGCAGACTATGTGTACCTTATGGCCTGCATATTCTGCACTGAGTTCCATGCCATTTATAAAGCCTATGCCAAGATTTTCTGCAGCTATAGCTGCCTCCTGGCAGCCCATTATGCTGTCATGATCTGTCAGGGCAAAGGCAGCCAGTCCACGCTGGGCAGCCAGCTGAGCCAGGCCTTCAGGAGAATAGCTGCCGTCGGAAATATGTGAGTGCACATGGAGGTCGATTATCTTGCTCAAGTCATTGTTCCTTTCCATCACTACCTGCCAGCTTGCGCTGGGCCAAGAAAAAATTATATACGGCTTCTGCTGCCGGCAGATTCATGCCAGGCACAGAGGCTATGTCTTCTATGCTGGCAGCTTTCATTTTCGCCAAGGTGCCGAAATGCGACCATAGGGCCTGTCTTCTCTTAGGGCCAATACCAACCACATGGTCCAGCACGGAAACAAGGTTACGTTTCCCCCGCAGCTTACGGTGGTAGGTAATGGCAAAGCGGTGTGCCTCATCTCTTATGCGTTGAATGAGATACAGAGCTTGGCTGTGGCGGGGCAGCACCACTGGCTCGGATTCTCCCTCTGTAAATATCAGCTCAAACTGCTTGGCAAGGCCCACTACAGGTACCTTTTGATGGCCAGCTTCCTGCCTGATTATTTCCAGAGCTGAGGAAAGCTGGCCTTTGCCGCCGTCAATGACTATAAGGTCAGGCAAATCTTCTTCTGGCAATCCCACATAGCGGCGGGTAGTTACCTCCCGCATTGAGAGAAAGTCATCAGGCTTGCCCTCTGTGCTTTGAATCTTGAAGCGGCGGTAATCGCTCTTTTTAGGCAGGCCTCCCTCAAAGACTACCATAGAAGCCACAGTTTCCGAGCCTTGGATATGGGAAATATCGAAACATTCCATACGGTACGGCAGCTTTTTCAGTCCCAGATATTTGCCCAGTTCCCTGACAGCTCCCAAGGTCTGCTCGTTAGCCTGCTTCAGTTTTTCTGCTTCATCCTGCAAGTATTTTTGGGCATTGCTGACTGCCATAACCACGATGTCGCGCTTGGTGCCCCTTTGAGGGCATAGCAGATGTACCTGAGCTTTTCTTTTTTTCTCAGACAGCCACCGCTCCAAGAGTTCCTGTTCTGTTGCCCCAATTTCCATGGGCAGCAGAACTTCTCTGGGAATAAAGGCAGCTCTATGATAATACTGCTGCATGAAAGCTGTCAGTACATCTGCATCATTTTCATCCTCACTGCCGCGCAGCAGAAAATGTTCTCTGCCAATCATCTTGCCACTGCGAATAAAAAACACCTGCACACAGACACCAAATTCAGAGCGGGCCAACCCAAGCACATCCTGGTCTCCCGCGCCAGTCACGATATTTTGTTTCTCTGCCACTTTTCGTACGGCCATAAGCTGATCACGCAAGCGGGCGGCCAGTTCAAAATGATAGCCTTCTGCTGCAGCCTGCATGCGGAAATTAAGTTCTTTTTCCACATCGTCGGTACGTCCCTCTAAAAAGAGAAGTACTTCTCTGATCATCACAGCGTATTCTTCCTGCGAAACTTTGCCTACACAGGGTGCAAGGCAGCGCTTGATGTGGAATTCCAGACATGGCCTGTCCTGCAGATGTTTGCAGGTCCTAAGTGGGAAGAGGCGTTTCAGCAGTTTCAGGCTTTCGTGCAGGGCCGTGACGCTGGTATAGGGTCCAAAGTAGCGGGCACCGTCCTTCAGCAGCCTTCTGGTCACAAAGACCCGGGGAAATTCCTCCTGGACAGTCACCTTTACATAGGGATAGCTCTTGTCATCTTTCAGGCTGATATTGTAGCGGGGCCTGTGTTTTTTGATGAGATTGCATTCCAGAATCAGGGCTTCCACTTCTGAGTGAGTCATGATGATTTCAAAGTCTGCAATATGTGAGACCATAGCACGCACTTTGGGACTATGATTTTTATTGCTTTGAAAATATTGACGCACGCGGTTTTTCAGAACTACAGCCTTGCCTACGTAGATAATCCTGCCTTGGTCATTTTTCATCAGGTATACCCCAGGGCTTTCTGGCAAGAGACTCAGTTTTTCTTCTACTGTTTCTGTCAATTTCATATTCCCCTATATAAGCTGTCTACGACAGCCTGGTGACACATTACACTTATTATAACGCCATTGTTCAAATTTTGCCAAAGGCAAAATCCTCCAATTAGCGTTTCAACGAGGCGGGAGATATATGCTCGCCGCCTGTTATGCGATGAGCTCCCCCAACCTGCAGAGGTGGGGGACATCTTCTTCCTCGTTATAACGCCATTGTTCAAGGTTTGCCACAGGTAAAACTTGAACAATGACCTATAAGAAAACGGCGGGATTTGCTGTCCTGCCGTTTAAAATATCCGCTATAGTTGGTTTATTGGTGAGAGGCCTCAAGTTCTTTTAGTTCTGTGTCACGTTCGCTATCTGGCTGCCTGCGCTGGATAAACATAGAATCCCCAAAGGAGAAGAAACGGTATTTATCCTCCACAGCTGTCTTGTAAGCATTAAGAATGAAGTTCCTGCCTGCAAAGGCGCTTATGAGCATAATAAGGGTGGATTTTGGCAGATGGAAATTGGTGATGATGGCATCCACAATCTTGAAATCATAGCCGGGGTAGATGAAAATCTGGGTCCAGCCACTTTTGCCCTGGATTTCATTAAAACCTGTAGCTGCAGATTCCAGGGTCCTGATGGAAGTGGTCCCCACGGCAATAACACGATGGCCGGAAGCCTTGGTTGCCTTTATAAGTTCAGCAGTCTCTGCAGGAATAGAATAATACTCCTTGTGCATTTCATGCTCTTCAATATTATCCACACTTACCGGACGGAAAGTGCCCAGGCCTACATGTAAAGTTACAAAACCAAGATTTACACCCATATCTTTCAATTCCTGCATCTGCTCCTTGGTGAAATGCAGTCCGGCTGTAGGTGCTGCGGCAGAGCCTTCTTCTCGGTTGTAAACTGTCTGATAGCGTTCCTTATCCTCCAGTTTTTCGTGGATGTAGGGAGGCAGGGGCGTTTCTCCCAGGCGGTCGAGGATTTCTTCAAATACTCCGTTGAACTTAAACTCCACAATACGGCCGCCAAAGTCTGTATGCTCAGTAACCACACAGGAAAGTTCTTCGCTGAATTCAATCTCATTGCCAGGCTTAGCTTTTTTGCCGGGCTTTACCAAAGTTTCCCAATGGGTGGCATCAATACGGCGCAGCAGGAAAACTTCTACCTTGCCGCCAGTTTGGGCCCGGTGTCCAATCAGGCGGGCGGGTAGAACACGCGTATCATTGAAAATCAGAGTGTCACCTGGCACAAGAAATTCTTTCAGGTCATAAAAATGCTTGTGCTCAATGGATTTTTCCTGGGGATCCAGTACCATCATCCTTGAGGCATTGCGTGGTTCCACTGGTGTCTGGGCAATGCGCTCCTCTGGCAGGTCATAATCAAAATCAGATAAAAACATGCTTAAAGTCCTTCTTTATAAACAAATCAATAGAGTTTTTTTATGGCTGTGTTCTGGTAATAATGAAAGAGAATCTCTGAGTAGGTCTTGTTTCTTTCAGCCAATGCCTTGGCCCCCCTTTGAGACATGCCCAGGCCATGGCCCCAGCCGTATCCTTCCACCAGGACCTGCTTATGCTTCAGTACCATGTTGAACATAGTGCTGCGAAGGCCCAGCAGGCTGCGCAGGTCATTGCCGCTGATGGTAACCTGGCCCTTTCTCCCCACGAATACAGCCTGTTTCACGCGCCCTGAAGCGGAGCGGTCCTTGGCAGATTTGCCAATCTTAAGGGTAGAGAGCCTTATTTCCTTTAGTTCACCTATGTCTTTCCCCCCCTGCTTGCTGACCAGAGAGGCTATACGTTCTGCGTTGAAGGTGTTTTTCCAGGCTTTGGTATATTTTTCAGCTTCTTCAGCAGCCCGCAGGTATGGCAGATGGCTGCCCCAGACATCCTCACTGTTTTCTGTCATGCCCCCCGAATCCGTATGAAAAAGGGCTTCGATGAGCTGTCCTTGGTAAACCAGCACTTCGCCTCTGGTGTCTTCAAGTGCCTTGGTGGCAGCCTGGGTTTCTGATTTCATGCCCAGATACTGTTGGCAATGGGTGTTGCTGCACAAGTCAAAACCATCTGCTTCATGGCGCCCACGATTTTGCAGGGCATAGGTTCGGGCAGCCAGAGCCTGGGCTTTGAGGGCCTCTTTGTGCCAACTTGAGGGCATTTCCTCTGGTACCACCCCTGCCAGGTAATCCTCTGTATCTATGAGATTGATAAGGGTTAGCTTGCCATTTTTAATGATGACCTTGGCAGACCCACGGTAATCGTTCTGGTTAAAGGTGAAATAGTAATTCTGCTGCTCCTGTCCAGCGCCGGCCTTGATGATGATTTCAGAGCCTTTCATCTGCTTGCCATTGAGAAGCAAGTGGCCGCCACGGCAGGTAATGCTCAGCTGGCTGCCGGCGGAAAACTCCTTGACAGGTTTGCTGCTGGTGCCAAGGCAGGCCTGTCCGCCCTGAGGCAGCCTGATGTTAATGGCTTCATGGCCCTTTTCCAGGCCTATGGCAAGCTGAGGCTGCCAGGCAGCTTCAGCCGCCTGGGGAAGCATGATAAACAGAGCTAACAGACAGACAAGCATCAATTTCATGGCTTTCATGGTGTGGCTCCTCTCTAGACAGAAGCGGCTTCAGCCGCCAGACGGGCGCGCTTTTTGGCTTTGTTCTCCTTTTTACGGGCCTTGCGAATGGCCTTAGAATATCGTTCTTCCTCGGAGAATATGCAGCCGCAATATGGCTGGCGATAGAGTTCCAGTTCATGGCTGATATCTATGCCTTCCTGCCAGCCGGGGCGGAAATCCTCATAGTAAAATTTCACGTCATACTTTAAGGCGAAATGTTCGGCAGTTCTGCGCATCAAATCATGCTGCTGATAGATGCTGTAAAACAATGTAGAGGTAAAAGCATCGAAGCCCTGCTCTGCCGCAAATTTTGCGGTTTGCTCTAAACGCCAAGTATAGCACATAGTACAGCGCCCGTTGGGCATTGCTTCGGCAGGCAATGCCTTCTTTAAGAATTCACGCAAACGATAGTTTTCATCAGTGTGAATCTCCATGCCAACTTTTTCTGCAAACTTTTTGGCAGTTGACAGGCGCTGCTCCCACTCCTTGTAGGGATGAATATTGGGGTTGAAGAAATATCCTACCGGTTCAATGCCATTTTCACGCAGTTTCTTCACTGGATAGCAGGAACAGGGGCCGCAGCACATGTGTAAAAGCAGTTTCAAAATCTTCACCTCAATCTGCCGGATATGGTATACCCAGATGGTCATAACCAGCTTTGGTTACCACACGTCCCCTGGGGGTGCGGTTAATGAAGCCCTGCTGTATGAGAAAGGGCTCGTAAACATCTTCGATGGTATCTGTGGCTTCACTGATGGCCGCAGCCAGGGTATCAAGCCCTACCGGCCCGCCACCGAATTTCTTGATCATGGTAGCGAGCATGCGCCTGTCAGTATGGTCAAGCCCAACTTTATCAACTTCCAGCATACGCAGAGCCTTATCAGCAATTTCGTTGGTAATGATGCCATTGCCTTCAATCTGGGCCACATCCCTAACCCGCTTCAGCAGGCGGTTGGCAATGCGTGGGGTTCCCCGGGAACGACGGGCAATCTCCAGGGCTCCCTGATCCTCAATGGGAATTTCTAATATTTCAGCCGCCCGCTTCACAATGTGCACCAAAGCCTCTGGCGTGTAGTATTCCAAACGGGAAATGACGCCAAAGCGGTCTCTGAGAGGCGGCGCTAAGGCCCCCGCTTTGGTGGTGGCTCCAATGAGGGTGAACGGGGCTATATCCAAACGGATGGAACGGGCACTAGGTCCTTTGCCTATAATAATATCCAGGGCATAGTCTTCCATGGCAGAATACAGCACTTCCTCCACACTGCGGGACAGGCGGTGTATCTCATCAATGAAGAGCACATCACGTTCCTGCAGGTTGGTGAGCAGGGCAGCCAAATCTCCCTGTCGCTCTATGGCAGGCCCCGAAGTCTGTCGGAAGTTAACCCCGAGCTCATTGGCAATGATGCCGGCCAGGGTGGTTTTCCCAAGACCAGGCGGCCCATAAAGCAGCACATGGTCAAGTGCCTCTCCCCTGGACAAGGCAGCCTTAATGAAAATATCAAGATTATCCTTGGCTTTGTCCTGGCCTATATATTCATTCAGCTTTCTGGGACGCAGGCTGTACTGCCAATCATCTGTCTGCTGTTCCCCCATGGATACGATACGGCTGTCATCTATGTCAATATCGTTAAAATCTTCCAAACCTGCTCCTCCTTGGACCCTTGATTATTTGCTCAAATACTTAAGGGCCAGTTTGATGATTTCTGAAGTGTCCTTGCCACGGGCTGCCTGCTTGAGGGCCGGGGTTATCTCCGCCTGGGCATAACCAAGGGCCATAAGGGCAGCCTGAGCTTCGGACAGCTTGTCATCAGCCACTTCATCCTCATTGGTAAGAAGCAGCTGCTCCTCTTCCCCACCGTCGCAGGATACCTTATCCTTTAGTTCCAGAATCAGTCGTTCTGCAGATTTCTTGCCAATCCCTGGCAGTTTGGTGAGAATGGAAGCCTGCTTGTTGATAATGGCATGACAGAGACTTTCCACACTGATATGGGAAAGCATACCAAGGGCTACTTTGGGCCCTATGCCTGATACCGAAATCAACAGCTGAAAGATATCGTATTCCTTTTGGGTGTAAAAACCATAGAGCTGTAGTGCATCTTCTCGTACACTAAGATAGGTAAAAAGCTGAGTCTCTTCATTGAGGCGCAGTTCCCTGCGGGTGGCTTCGGAGATAAACAGACGATAGCCAACACCCTGTACATCAAGTATGGCGTAATCTATCAGCAGATATGTAACTTTTCCTCTTAAATAGCCAATCATACCGTGTCCTTTACTGTATATAGTATGTTAACCGAGTTTGTTGCGCCAGGCAATGCTGTTCATGCAATGGGTGGTGCAGATGGCAACAGCCAGGGCGTCAGCAGTGTCATCTGGATGTGGGGGCTTAGGCAGGTTCAGGAGTTTGGTGACCATGTAGATTACCTGCTCCTTGGTGGCTTTGCCATAGCCTGTAACAGACTGTTTTACCTGCAGGGGGGTGTGTTCCACCAGCTGCACCCCGTTTTTGGCAGCAGAAAGCAGCACGATGCCCCTGGCCTGTCCCACAGGTATGGCCGTAGTGACATTGCGGTTGAAGAAAAGCTGCTCTACTCCCATGACATCAGGCTTATGCTGCTGAATAAGGGCTTCAAGTCCTTCATAAAGTTTCAGCAGACGGTCCTCCATACGCATCTTGGGACTGGTGGTGATGGCGCCGTAGTCTCTTGGTACCAGCCGGCTGCCTACTTGTTCCACAAAACCGTAGCCGCAGATAGCAGTGCCAGGGTCGATTCCTAATGCTAACATAATTTCTCCATGTAAATACAACACAGGCGGCCAAGACGGCCGCCTCTGTCATATATCAGTTAATCAATTAGTCTTCGTCAGTCTCATAGTTGCTGTAGACATTCTGGATATCATCATTCTCTTCCAGAGCATCAATGAGAGTCTGCATCTTTTCTGCATCCTTGCCTGCCAGACTAACCGTGTTGTCAGGTACCATGGTAACCTCAGCAGAAGCAGTTTCAATACCTTTTTCTGCTAAAGCAGCTTCAATGTCGTCAAAGGCTTCAGGCTCAGCCGTAATCTCAAAGACTTCGTCCTCTACCTTCATATCCTCGGCTCCAGCCTCCAGGACGATTTCCATGAGAGCATCCTCATCATCGAAGGTTTCTTTTTCAACGAGGAATACTGCCTTCTTCTTGAACATCCAGGCTACGCAGCCATCCTGGCCCAGGTTGCCGCCGTATTTGGAGAAGAGATGGCGCACATCAGCAGCGGTACGGTTGCGGTTATCCGTAAGGATGTCCAGCATAACGGCGGTGCCGCCGGGACCGTAGCCTTCGTACATAAGCTCTTCGTAGTTGCTGCCTTCCGTAGTCCCCAGACCCTTCTGGATGGCACGGTTGATGTTATCCTTGGGAATGTTGTTGGCCTTGGCCTTGGAAAGGGCCAGCTTCAGGCGCATGTTGCCGGTGGGGTCACCGCCGCCCATGCGTACAGCTATAGTGATTTCACGGCCAATCTTCGTCGTAATCTTGCCGCGGATAGCGTCATTTGCGCCCTTCTTCCGCTTGATGTTGGCCCATTTAGAATGTCCTGACATAAAAGAACACCGCTCCTTTTTAGTTACTAACTTTCATATTTTAACATTTACCCGCTCCGCCGTCAATGTGCGGCGAGGCTTTTAACCAGCTTCAGCGACGCTGTGCGGCTTTATCCATGAACTTTTCTTTGTTTACAGCAAAGCGCTCATGGTTGCCCTCCCCAATGAGGCCGGCTTCGTCATAGGCTGCCATCCTGTAGGCAATCCGGCGGCCTTTCACTTCAAGCACCTCAGCCTCGGCTCTTACTGTGCCGCCCACCGGCGTGGGGGCTTTGTGCTGAATGGCCAGGGAGCCGCCCACAGTAGTCCAGCCTTCCGGCATCAGCTTTTCAGCCAGTTCTGCCGCCGCTTTTTCCATCAGACAGCACATGGCAGGTGTAGCATAGACAGGCAGGCTGCCGCTGCCCATGGACGCTGCTGTTTTATCATCTGTGACCCGTTCTTCTGTTTCGTTCTTCATGCCTGGCTTGATCGTTGTAAGTTCCATTTTTCTGCCTCGCTTTGCTAATTGGATGTGGGCTGCAAATATTCTAAGTCCTTTCTTCTCTAGTATACCCTTCAAGATTCCCCTTGTCTATCTGTTCAAGTTGCTTATACAAATATTAAGCAACTTGGGCAAATCGACTTGACAAATTTTTTTTGGATAAGTACAATGCAGACATGCTGTTTATCTTGGTGTCAAGACAGCAGAAAAGTCTTTACTATAAAATCCATACGAAAGAGGTCTTATCAAATGATTCTTGAACGCTTGGAAAAGCTACCGGTGGGCTCCTTCCAGTACAAGCTGCTGGCGGTGACCGGCCTGGGCTGGCTTTTTGATTCTATGGACACAGGGCTAATTGCTTTTGTACTGCCAGTGCTGGCCAAGGACTGGAGCCTGACGCCTGCCCAGATGGGCTGGATTGGCTCCATCGGCCTCATTGGCATGGCCCTGGGGGCGGTGCTGGCAGGCACCTTGGCTGACCGCATTGGGCGCAAGAAGGTCTTCTCCATTACGGTTCTGCTTTATAGCCTTTCCACAGGCATGTGCGCCCTGTCCTGGAGCTATGAGTCCCTGCTGTTCTTCCGTTTCCTGGTAGGCTTTGGACTGGGAGGAGAGCTGCCAGTGGCAGCTACCCTTATGAGTGAGTATGCTCCCTCCCATCTGAGGGGCAGGTTCATTGTGCTGCTTGAAAGCTTCTGGGCTCTTGGCTGGCTGGTGGCTGCCTGCATCGCCTACCTGCTTATTCCCCGCTTCGGTTGGCAGATTGCCTTCATCATCGGTACCCTGCCCGCGCTCTATGTCTTCCTTATTCGCTTGCACATGCCTGAGTCCGTGCGCTATCTTTTAGCCCACAACAAGGTGGAGGAAGCCAAGGAAATCATCCTTAGCCTGGAAAAGAAACTGAAAGTGATCAGCCAGCCTTTTGCAGGTGAACTCACTCCTTTGGAAAAGGGTCAGGTCAAGGAGGAAATTCCCCATTTCACCAAGCTTTGGAGCCGCCAGTTCCGCCTGCGTACTATGATGCTCTGGCTGGCTTGGTTTGGTATTGTCTTCAGCTACTATGGCATCTTCATGTGGCTGCCTTCCATCGTCTTTGCCCAGGGCTTTGCAGTGGTGAAGACCTTTGAGTATGTACTGCTTATGACCTTGGCTCAGCTCCCTGGCTACTTTGCCGCCGCCTATTTGGTGGAGGTCATCGGCCGCAAGTACACCCTGTCCCTGTTCCTGCTAATGAGTGGTGTATGCAGCTTCTTCTTCGGCAACGCATCCTCCTCGGAGACCCTGCTGGCCTGGGGAGCTTCCATGAGCTTCTTTAACTTAGGAGCTTGGGGAGTTATCTACACCTATACTCCGGAACAGTATCCTACTGCCATGCGTGCTCTTGGCAGCGGCTGGGCCGCAGGCTTCGGCCGCATCGGAGGCATGCTGGCTCCTATGCTGGTAGGTGTTATGATTGCCGCCAGCTTCGGCATGAACAGCATTTTCTTTATGTTCGCTTCTGTATTTGTGATTATCTCTGCTGTGGTGCTGGCCTTGGGTCAGGAGAGCAAGCAGAAATCATTGGAAGAGCTGGAAGTTGTGCTGGAAGACTGATTGAAGCAATTGCATAATTGATAAAAGGAGGGACGGCTAAGGCCGTCCCTCCTTTTATCCTAGCGCTGTATCCAAAGCCATCATCAAGGTGAAACCGAAGGCAAAGGCCAACACGCCCACATTTGAGTGTACCCCTGCCGACATCTCTGGGATAAGCTCCTCCACCACTACATAGAGCATGGCGCCTGCTGCAAAGGCCAGTAAATATGGCAGAACAGGCACGATGAAGCTGGCAGCCAAAATGGTCAGGAGTCCGCCCAGGGGCTCCACAATGCCGGAGAGCACTCCTCCCAGGAATGCTTTATGGCGGCTCATCCCCGAAGCTCGCAATGGCAGAGAAATGATGGCCCCTTCAGGGAAATTCTGTATGGCTATGCCCAAAGACAGAGCCAACGCTCCTCCCAAGGTAACGTCTGCAGTCCCCGAAATCCAGCCGGCCAGCACCACCCCCACTGCCATACCTTCGGGAATATTATGCAGGGTTACAGCCATTACCAGCATGGTGGACTTAGGCAAGGAACATTTTGGTCCCTCAGCTTCATCTGCATCCATGTGTAGATGAGGAATGAAATGATCCAGGGCCAACAGAAAGAGCGTTCCTGCCCAAAAGCCTGTCACTGCAGGGAGAAATGCCAAATCGCCCAGACCGCTTGACGCCTCCATGGAAGGAATCAGCAGGCTCCATATGGAAGCTGCCACCATCACGCCTGAGGCAAAACCCGTTAGAGCTTTTTGTACCTTAGGATTCAATTCCTCCCGCAACACATATACCCCGGCTGCGCCTAAGCTGGTGCCCAGGAAAGGTAGTAAAAGACCTTGTAATACTTCGATGGATATCATTAATCCTCCAATATCAAAAGAACATCTCAAGGCGCCCGAAAAGCTTCCTGGCATAATTCTCATCATCATGTAATGACTTGCCGTCAAAATATTTGATAAGAAAGCCCACGTTCCTGAAAGGCGCATAGGCAGCACCTATCTCAAAGCCTCTGGTCCCCAGCATTACTCCATCGTGGTTGGCTGCCAGACTAACGCCTGTGCCCATGCTGCGGTAAGCCGCATAGGCATTCCAGGAACCCTTTTCTTTGGCGTCATCATAATTTCCATAAGTAAACTGTACCTGCCAAGACTTATCTTGGTAATCAGCCTTGGTATTTTGGGCGTAGGCAGCACCCAGGACAGCTTTGTCACTGAAGTGGTATCCGGCATTTAAGGACCAGATATCACCCTTGTCCTCTGTTAGTTCATTATCAAGGGCTTTCAGGCTGTCGCTTTTCACACGATAATATCCAGCGCCTCCATATAGTTTCTGCCCTGTGTCATACTGGACATTTACGCCTACAAAATCCACTGTATCCCTGGGAACTTCGTAATCTATGCTGTAGGGTACATAGCCCACACTGCTCCAGATAGCATTCCGGTTGAGGCGGCCTCCCATGATGCTGCCCTTCAGGTTTTTGCCAATCTCTACAGACGCCCCCGAATAGTTGGTGTCCCAAACAAGGCTGGCTCCACCGCCCTTTTCATTTGTATTCAATTCATGGCGGCCCAATTTGACCCGAACATCGCCGAAATCTCCCTGCACCCAGGCCCGTCTGAGACGCACATTGGCAGCAGCCGTGTCCTGCTCCAGGTCAAATCTGCTGTCCAACCTGGCATGAACTGTCCAGTAATCGTTTATGTCGGCGCTGGGCTCCAACCGCAGCAGTAGATCATAAAAGTTATCCTTGAACTCTTCCCGCCCCGACTCCGTCATTTCCTCTATGTGGTTGCTGACAGCAGTATATTCTACTTTGCCAGTCCACTTTACCCTGTCTGCGTTTCGCTCAAGATTGTCCGTTCTGATTCCCAGACTGCTAAGTTCGTTTCCAAACTCTAAGGTTAATTTATTCAGCAAAGTCTTGTCTTGGTCACTGATTTTCCTTTGGGCCATGGCTCTGGCAACCATTTGAGCCATCTCATATCGGGTGAGGCTGCGCCCTCCACGGAAGGTATCATCTCCATAGCCCTGTATGACCCCATGTTCAGACAGCTGAAGTATGGCATCATAAGCCCAATGGTCAGCAGGCACATCTGAAAAAGGATTAGCTTCCGCCCAAGCTGTGTTGACCGAGCCCAGGACCAAAAGAAACATCAAAGCAGAGATAGTCCTCTTCATGGAAAACGCCCCCTTGGAATAAGGAAAGTCTTCTTGTACAAATAAAGCTTAGTCTAATAAAGTTATATATTTCAACTGACCCGGAAAAATTCCTCCCTAGCTGCTGATGTATTCTTCAACTATAGTTTTAAGTTCTTTAAGGGGCACCAAGCATTCCTTATCTGTAATCTCGTTGATAATTCTGGCCTGGCCCTCTGATGCTTTGATTCTAAAGACATTACCGGCAAACTCCGCCGTCTGCCCTGTCAAAATACATTGAGTCAAAAAGGCTGTTATCTCAGTACCAAAATTCCTGCCCTCTGCCAGCAGGAACTCACTTAGCAAGGCATAGCTTTTGTCCTCAAATTCAAAGATGGGCGTGGAATGCCTTTCTCTTGTCACTTTATATTTCAGCATGCCTTACTCCTTCCTGTAGATGGGATAGGCGGTGAGTATTTTTTTCTGGTCTGTGAGGTACATATCTATTTCCAGATTCTTGCTGTGGCCAATCCACAAATCACCTTGGGGATTATTGGGATTATCCAATGCTTCCTTGTAGGCTTCATTAATGGCATCTACCACTTCCTGGGGTGTCCAGGTGTCTGGATAGAAGGAACTGAAGCCATTTTTCTTTACCCCGTCCACTTCAACCTTAGCGGTAAAAATTCCATTCTTGTCTTCCTTGGAACGTGTGCCGGGAAGGATTTTACCCTTGCTGTCCTTGACCTTATCATAGTGGTAGCCAGTGGCATTTCCCTTCTTGTTGATGGTACCGTCAAAGATATGTTCCAAAGCTCCCTTGGCAAAAATTTCTGTGTGTTTCAGCCCTTTGATGTCTTTCATGGTAAAGACTTTGGCTGCTGTCTTTCCTTCAGAAATTTTGTTCCCGGTCTCAACTTGCTTGGCTTGGAGATTTCCAGAAGCCGCTCCTTCACTGCTGCTGTTTTCTTGCTCACCACAGCCTGAGACCAGCAACACTGCCAAAACAACAGCCAACGTCATCAGCAGCCTGCTACAGGCAGCAACCCCTTTGCTTGTCTTCATTTTCTCGCCTCTTCCCTTGCTTCTGCAGAAAGAAAGCAGATTGTCTCCTGCAGAATATACATTTTCCCTGTTCAAGATTACTATTTCCCTTCAATCAGGGATTTTCCTTCCTCCCCCTTTTAATTATGCAAAATAACGCCATGAATCAAAATGACTCATGACGTTATCTTTTAGTTAACGATTTACTTGGTCAGCTTATAGTATTTCTTTTTCCCTTTTTTAACTATAGCTGTACCATCCTGGAAATCATTTTCCTGGAGAACATATTCTATATCGCTGACCTTATTGTCATTAAGGCTCAGACCATTCTGCTGAATAAGGCGCTTGCCTTCGCCCTTAGAAGCAAACACTTTGCCTGCCACCAGAACATCCAGTAGCTTTTGTCCTGCCGTTGCTTCAACGGTGGGCATATCGGCTACGCTACCTGCACCCCCGAAGAGCGCCTCAGAGGACTGCTTGGCCTTTTGGGCCGCTTCCTCGCCGTGGACAATCTTGGTGACTTCGTAGGCTAGCACCGCCTTGGCTTCGTTGGCCTGCTGGTCCTTCATAGCGCCTAAGCGACGCACCTCATCCATGGGCAGGAAGGTCAGGAGCGCCAGGCACTTCTCTACATCAGCGTCATCCACATTGCGCCAGTACTGGTAGAACTCATAGGGAGAGGTCTTTTCTGCATCCAGCCAGAGAGCGCCGCCGGCAGTTTTGCCCATCTTCTTGCCGTCACTCTTGGTGAGGAGCTTATTGGTCAGACCGTAAACAGGTGTGCTGAGCTTGCGACGGCAAAGCTCCACACCAGCGATAATATTGGACCACTGGTCGTCGCCACCCATTTCCAGCTTGCAGCCATAGCGGCGGTTAAGTTCCAGGAAGTCATAGGCCTGCATAATCATGTAGTTGAATTCCAGGAAGGTCAGGCCCTTTTCCCAACGCTGCTTGTAGCATTCAGCGGAAAGCATACGGTTCACGGTGAAATCTGCGCCTACTTCACGGAGCAGTTCGATATAATTGAGCTTCCTCAGCCAGTCACCATTGTTGACCATAATTGCCTTATCATCGGAAAAATCAATGAAGCGGGCAATCTGCTTCTTGAAGCATTCGCAGTTATGCTCAATGATTTCATCCGTCAGCATCTGACGCATATCAGTGCGGCCTGAGGGATCACCTACAGTACCAGTGCCGCCACCTACCAGACAGATGGGACGATGACCGGCACGCTGCATGTGTGCCATGGCCATCAGGGCAATAAAATGACCGGCATGAAGGCTGTCAGCTGTAGGGTCAAAGCCTATATAAAAGGAAACCTGCTCGGTGTCGAAAAGTTTGCGAAGTTCTTCCTCATTGGTGCACTGGGCAATGAAACCGCGCTCTTTTAAAGTATCAAATACGTTAGCCAACCAACTCGCTCCTTTATTGTGCGAAATTAAAATATGTCATTACCATTCAGTATATAATACCATGCTTTTTATAGGCAGACAACCTCTGAAGTTTCATAAAAAAATGCTTTCTGTCGAAACAGAAAGCATTTTTACAATCCTAGAATATTCTCAGAAACGCTCCTGGAGAGCCTTCAAAGCCTCAGCCGGATCGATGTTCTTCTCATCAATCAAAGCAGCGATTTCCTGGATTTTGCTCTGAGCAGCAGCGGACTCAAGTTCAGCCAAATCCTTTTTCATGGCCTTGAGCTGTTCAGTCTTAGCAGCAATCTTTTCCTTCAGAGCAGCGATTTTCTGATCATAATTCTTCTGTCTAGCCATTTCAATTCCTCCAAAATCAGAATGAACTTTGAACCATAAATCTGTTACTTATTTTTATTGTAACAGTTAATTAATGATACTGCAAGGAAAAAATTAAATGGCTTATTACTAGGAAATAAACTTTTAAAATCAAACTTAAATTCTCGGTCGCAGGCAAGATGTTTTTGCTTAACGACCTTTACCTACGCCACCGCCACGTTCAGGTGCATCTGCGACTGGTTCTTGTTTTGGCGGTTCGGAGACAGGCTGCTTTTTGCTATTGGCAGCAGGTTTTTGCTTTCCATCAGTTTTAGTGGCTTCAGTTTTTTCCTTTGGCTCATCTTTTTTTACTTCGGAAGGCTTATTCTTTACGGTAGTCTTTTCATCATCTTCCAATTCTCCCATGGCATCATATTTACCGGCAGCACTGCCGTCAAAATTCTTAGAGGGAGTAGTAGCCAGAGCTTTGCTCATGAAAGCCTTCCAGATTTCGGCAGGAGTCTGTCCTCCTGTCATGCTGTGAAGTGCAGTATTATTATCGTTTCCTATCCAAACGCCTGCCACCAAATCAGGAGTATAACCTACAAACCAGGCATCGTGATAATCGCTGGTAGTACCGGTTTTTCCGGCTGCCGGACGGCCAATATTGGCATGAGTACCTGTACCCTTTTGGATAACAGTTTGAAGCATACCTGTAAGTTCTGCTGCACTATTTTCGCTGATTACACTGCGCTGTTTTCCTTCAGCCTGCTCAAGCACCTTGCCATTTCTGTCCAGCACTTTTACTATGACTACAGGCTCTACATGAATGCCTTTATTGGCAAAGGTACCATAAGCGCTGGTGAGTTCCATGGGAGTTACCCCCTTGGTGAGACCGCCAAGGGCCGTTGCCAGATTGCGGTCATTTTGGGCGCCTTCCAAAACAAAGGTGGTAATACCCATTTCCTGAGCATAATAGATAGGTTTGTCTATGCCCAACTTCTGTGCAATCTTTACCGTAGGCACATTCAGGGAATGTGTGGCTACTTCACGCAAAGTAACTTTTCCACTGAAGGTACGGTCATAGTTTTGTGGTTCCCAATCACCAATTTTTACAGGACTGTCATTAATAACTGTACCGGGGGTGAATTTGTTTTCCAAAGCTGCTGCAAAAACAAAGGGCTTGAAAGCAGAACCAGGCTGTCTTTCTGCCATAGTGGCACGATTAAACTGGTCTGTGCCTCGTCCACCTACCATGGCTTTTACATGACCATTATGTGGGTCAATGGCTACCAAAGCCCCCTGCGGCTGCTCTATACCATTGCCATCCTTGTTGTAGGTTGGCAGCAGTTTTATAGCTGCCTCTGCTGCGCGTTGCATGTCCATATCTATGGTGGTATAAATTTTCAACCCCTCTTTATAGACTGCATCTGCGCCATATTTATCAATCAGTTTTTGGGTAACATAATCGATGAAATAAGATGCCTCATTGGTGTCAGTAGTTTTGGCAGGCTTAACCAATTTGAGCTCCTGTTTCTTTGTTTTGGAGGCTTCTGAGGCATTTATATAGCCATATTTTTCCATCTGATCCAGCACAACAGCTTTTCTTTCTTCTGCTGCCTGCAGGTTGTTGGTGGGAGAATAATAATTGGGGCTTTTGGGAATGCCTGCCAACATTGCACATTCGTTAAGATCCAAATCTTCCACGTTCTTGCCAAAATATGTTTTGGCTGCTGCCTGTACACCATAGGCACCCTGGCCAAAATAAATCTGGTTCAGATAAAGTTCCAAGATTTCTTTTTTCGTATACTGCCGCTCCAACTGCAAAGCAAGGAAAACTTCCTGCACTTTGCGCTTCAAGGTACGGTCCTGAGTCAGATAGGCATTTTTGGCCAACTGCTGGGTAATAGTTGAACCGCCCTCAGCAATGGTCTGTCCTCTGACATTTGACCAAATGGCACGCATGATCCCTCTGGGATCTACCCCCATGTGGTCATAAAAACGGTTATCCTCAACGGCCACGAAAGCATCCTGTAAATTCTGCGGCACCTGGGAGATTTTAACAGGCATTCTGTTCTCAGTTGCGTGGACATTAGCTATTTCATTGCCATTGATATCAAAAATCTGAGATGATGCCGGCGGTTGTATGTCGTTGGCCAAATCAGGCTTGGTGTTCATACTGGCTGTCAGAAAACCACAGCCAATGCCAGTGACCATTACTAAGACTACAATCAAGAATCCTAAAAGTATACGACCTGCAGAATTACCGCTTTTCTTTGCTGGTGTACGTTTCTGACGGCTCGTATTTGAACGATTATCCATGAGCAGCCTCCTTAAATAATATACCCTCCCATTATACACCACCAGGTAAGGGAAAAGCTACTGCCAGACAAAACAAACAAAAACAAAGTTACATGCTTGCTGTGCAGCTGCGATATATAGACGTTAAGAAATTATTTCAAGTTCACCACGGTGGCGCCGGTGCCGCCCTCATTGATATCTGCAAAAGCGTAAGAAAGCACATTCCTATGGCTCTTGAGATAAGCCTGTACACCCTTTCTAAGGGCGCCTGTGCCCTTACCGTGTATCACCAGCACCTGGCTAAGACCTGCCATCACCGCATCGTCCAGGAACTTGCCAAGAACAAGTTCGGCTTCGTCCACCATCATGCCCCGTATATCAATTTCCCGGCCAATGGTTGCCGTCTTCTGCAGGAAACTACTGCTCTGGCGGTTCTTATTGGAGCTGGGCGAAACTTTTTCCTTGGCAGCATGAGAAACAAAGGTACAAGCAGAGGCCTTGATTTTCGTCCGCAGGCTTCCAAGCTGTACTTCAAGTTCTTTGCCCTTGATTTCCAGCACAGTCCCCTGTTGGTCAAGATTCTTCACATAGACAGTATCACCGGGGTGGATTTTCTTGATATCTACGGGCCTGCCCACGCCCTTCTGGGCCATGATGCCAGGATTGGCCTTGGCAGAAGCCTCTGTGAGCTTGGCACGGGCCTCCTGAATGGCCTGCTGGCGCTTTTTCACGCCCATATCCTGGAATTGTTCCTTCAGCTCCTTGATGATTTCCTCGGATTCCCGGCGGGTGCGGCGAATCATGGCGGCACTTTGCTCCCGGGCCTTGCGGATAATCTCGCCCTTCTGCTTGGAGATTTCCTCCTTGGTGCGCTCCACCTTCAGTTGCAGGGCCGTCACCCGCTGCTGGCGCTCCATGATGTCAGCGTTTCGCTGCTCGTACATCATCTTTTCCTGCTCCAGTTCATTGATGACATTCTCAAACTGGGCATGGTCAGCTTCCACCAGCTGCTTGGCCCGCAGAATCAAGGCCTCAGAAAGCCCCAGACGGCGACTGATGGCAAAGGCATTGCTGGCCCCGGGGGTACCCAAAAGCAGGCGGTAGGTGGGACGCAGGGTTTTCACATCAAATTCCACACAGGCATTCTCGATGCCGGGACGGCTGTAAGCAAAAGTTTTCAGCTCAGAGTAATGAGTGGTGGCCAGGGTGGCAGTGCCGATTTCCAGCAGCCTTTCCAAGATGGACATGGCCAGGGC